>NZ_JZWY01000182.1:0-37370 GCF_000966955.1 Streptomyces sp. NRRL S-495 | reverse complement strand
TTCTACCGCCGCGCCGCCGAGCTGTTCACCGCGCATGCCCCCGACCACACCCTGCGTCAACTCCGGCCGGTCCGCCGCCCCGTCACCTGACGGGGCGGCGGACCGGGGAACAACGAAGATGCACGCCGGGGGGCCTTCGTCGAGGGCCTGCGGAGCCCCCTGTCGGATTCGAACCGACGACCTACGCTTTACAAGAGCGGTGCTCTGGCCAGCTGAGCTAAGGAGGCATGGTGACCGTCCGCGACGGATCACGGCGGCACCGGGGGCAGTCTACCGGGCGGGGAGCGGGCGGTGGGGGGATATCCGGGGTCGGGCGGCAACGGGGGCGGTGACGGGCCGAACGGGCCCGGGCGGACGGGGCGCGCGTAATGGAACCGATGCCGAAATCCGGCCGTCGAGGGGCTGACAAGCGGCGTACACGCAGGTAGCGTCGCCCGGAGCCGGATTCGTACAGAGGTTCAGACCACCCCTGGGAACCGGCCGACTGGAATCCCCCACCTTTACTCGGATCGTCCGGCACGTTCCTGCCGGTGAAGGAGAGCACAGCCATGGCTTCTGTGACGTTCGACCAGGCGACCCGTGTCTACCCCGGGGCGACCACGCCCTCGGTGGACGCCCTGGACCTCCAGATCGAGCACGGCGAGTTCCTCGTCCTGGTCGGCCCCTCCGGCTGCGGCAAGTCCACCAGCCTCCGCATGCTGGCCGGCCTCGAGGACGTCAACAGCGGCGCCATCCGCATCGGCGACCGCGACGTGACCCACCTGCCGCCGAAGGACCGGGACATCGCGATGGTGTTCCAGAACTACGCGCTGTACCCGCACATGACCGTCGCGGAGAACATGGGCTTCGCGCTCAAGATCGCGGGCGTCAACAAGTCGGAGATCCGCACCAAGGTCGAAGAGGCCGCCAAGATCCTCGACCTCACCGACTACCTGGACCGCAAGCCGAAGGCGCTCTCCGGCGGTCAGCGCCAGCGTGTCGCGATGGGCCGCGCGATCGTCCGTGAGCCCCAGGTCTTCCTGATGGACGAGCCGCTGTCCAACCTGGACGCCAAGCTCCGCGTCTCGACCCGTACCCAGATCGCCGGCCTGCAGCGCCGCCTGGGCATCACCACCGTCTACGTGACCCACGACCAGACCGAGGCGCTCACCATGGGCGACCGCGTCGCGGTCCTCAAGGGCGGCGTCCTGCAGCAGGTCGACACCCCGCGCAACATGTACGACCGGCCCTCCAACCTCTTCGTGGCCGGCTTCATCGGCTCGCCCGCGATGAACCTGGTCGAGGTGCCGCTGGTGGACGGCGGCGTGAAGTTCGGCGGCTCGGTCGTCAACATCTCCCGCGAGGACCTGGCCGGCGCCGGCACCGACAAGAACGTGACCGTCGGCATCCGCCCCGAGCACTTCGAGATCGTCCCCGGCGGCGGCATCGAGGGCGTCGCGGTCACCGTCAACGTGGTCGAGGAGCTCGGCTCGGACGGCTTCGTCTACGGCACCACCAAGATCGGCGGCGAGGACAAGGACCTGGTCGTCCGCGTGCACGGCCGCCAGATCCCGGCCCGCGGCGAGACGATCCACGTCGTGCCCGTCGCCAACGAGACCCACGTGTTCTCCAGCAGCACCGGCGCCCGCCTCTCCAGCTGAGCCCCGCCGGGCCACCGCCCGCCGCACGGAGCCCCGTCCGACCGTCACCGGTCCGGCGGGGCTCCTGCCGTTCCGGACCACTCCGACGGACGACGGCGTCAACCCGGCGACGGGACGAACCAGGACACCGTGTCACTCGATGGTGTAACGGAGGGCGATCCGGTACCTACCCACCGCTACTCTCCTGTGCGTGAAGCAGCTAGTTCGCCGCATCGGCCAGACCATCGCCCTCACCCTGCCTGTCGTCCTGGTGACCACCGGCACCCTCGCCGTGACCAGGGTCCCGTGGGCCCCGCCCACGTCGCTGGACCAGCAGGTCGTGGCGGCGTCCAGCGGGGACGGCGCGGGGATCGGCCGGACCGCCACCACCACCACGACGTCCGACGGGCTCGCCCCGCAGGACGCGCTGCGGGTCGCCCTCATGGACGAGCTGCGGGCCCACAACCCGGGCAGCGCGCTCGACCTGCTGGAGCGCGCGATGCGCGAGCAGCCCGCGCTCACGCCCTACTGCAGCTCGCTCGCCACCGAGCTCGGCAAGGCGGCGGTGCGCAAGTACCAGGGCGACGTCCAGCGGGCCCGGACCTTCGCCCGCGCGGTCTGCGACGGCTCGTTCGCCGCCGGCGCGGCGGGCTGACCGAGCCGGGAGCCACCCGGGAGCCACCCGGGAAACCGGCAGTCGCCCGGTCCGGGTCCCGCCGGAGGACCGGCACCGCCACCGGGCCACGGGCACGGCCGACCGCACCGGACGACCGCTCGCCCGGTCCCGGCGCGCCTATTGTTCAGCCATGACCGCTGACTCCGGCCCCACGGCCACTCCCCCACCCGCTCCCGCCATCGGCCCGGTGCCGGTGACCCAGGCCGTCATCCTGGCCGGCGGCCAGGGCTCCCGGCTGCGCCCCTATACGGACGACCGCCCCAAGCCGCTGGTCGAGATCCCGGGCACGGGCACCCCCATCCTGGGCCACCAGCTCGCCTGGCTGGCCGCCGAGGGCGTCACCGACGCGGTCATCTCCTGCGGCCACCTGGCCGACGTGCTGGAGGACTGGCTCGACAAGGCCGACCTGCCGCTGCGGGTCCGCACGGTGGTCGAGGCCGAGCCGCTCGGCCGGGGCGGCGGCCTCAAGTACGCCGCCAAGGCGCTGCCCCGCCCCGACGAGCCCTGGTACGCCACCAACGGCGACATCTGGACCAGGTTCAGCCTGCGCGACATGGCCGCCTTCCACCACGAGCGGGACGCCGTCGCGACGCTCGCGCTGGCCCGGCCGCGGATCCCGTGGGGCGCGGTGGAGACCGACCAGTTCGGCAACGTCCTCGACTTCATCGAGGCCCCGCCCTCGCCGTTCCTCATCAACGCCGGCCTCTACGTCTTCGGCCCGGACTTCGCCGAGCTGCTGCCGGACGTCGGCGACCACGAGCGGACCACCTTCCCGCAGCTGGCCCGCAGCAAGCGGCTGGCCGGCTACCAGCTGCCGCAGGGCGTCTACTGGCGGGCCATCGACACCGCGAAGGACCTCACCGAGGCCGCCAAGGAGCTCGCCGGGGGCGCCGGTCGCGCCCCGCAGTAGGCCGGCCCGGCGGAGCGCCCCCGAAGCCCTCCGCCACCCTGCTCCACCGAAGCGCTTCGCGCACAACGGCGACCGGCCGGGTGCTCCCCCACGGAGGTGCTCCCCCACGGAGCACCCGGCCGGTCGCCGTTCCCGGGCCGGTTCCGCCCGGCCCGCCCGTCAGGTCGCCGTGGCCGGCTCCGGACGGGAGCTGCGGGCGCCGCCGCCGGACAGCTCGGCCAGCGGCGCGCTGCCCAGCACCCCGCCCAGCAGTCCCGAGCCGCCCGGCGAGGCACCGGACCCGCTCGGGGTGCCGCCCGTCCCGGTCCCGGTGCTCGGGGCCGGCTTCGGCGCCGTCCCGGTCCCGGCCGCCGGGGCGGCGGGAGTGGCGCGCTGCGCGGGCGTCGACCCGGCCGGGGCCGGGGCGGCCGGCGGTGCGGAGGCCGCCGGAGCGGCCGGGGGGGCCGTACCGGTCTCCGGCTTCGCCGAGGACTTCGCCTTCCCGCTCGGGGTGGCCGGGGCCGCCTTCGGCGAGGCAGGGGTGCCGGACGGCGCGGCGGTGGTGGCCGCGGCGCTCGGCGCGGCCGGCCGGGACGGGGCCGGCGAGGGCGCCGAACCGGCCGGGCTCCTGCCGCCGGGGGTCACCGACGGGCCGCCGCTCGGCCAGACCGGCGTGCCGAAGTCGGTGGCGGGCCGGGACGGCGCGGGGTGCGGCCGGGCGCCGGTACGGACCGCCCCGCCCAGCATCGAGCCGAGCAGCAGCGTCAGACCGACCACCGCCGCGGTGACCACGGCGCCGCGCCGCAGCACCCGGCGGCGCAGCGCGGCCGGCGCGCCCGCGCCGTACCGCCGCCAGGCCTCCAGGTTGAGCCGCCCGTCCAACGAGGCGAACGGCGCCCCGGCGATCAGCAGCGGGCTCCACGCGGCCAGGAAGATCAGGTCGGGCGTGTCGTACACCGGCACGGCCCGCCAGCTCACCGTGAACAGCAGCACGGCGGACAGCGCCATCGCCGCCCCGGCCGCGAGCCGCTGCCAGAGCCCGAGGAGGGTGAGCACACCGACCACGATCTCGGTGAACGACACCACCAGGCCGGAGCCGACCGGGTGCGCCATGGCGAAGGCCAGCAGCGGCTCGGCGACCTTCCAGGGGTGCAGCGAGGACAGCCAGCGCATCATCGAGCCGCGCTCGCCGCCGTCGAAGTACACCGGGTCGCAGAGCTTGCTGAACCCGGCGTAGACGGAGAGCGAGCCGAGCACCGCGCGCAGCGGCAGCAGCACCAGGCCGAGGTCCACCCGGCGGCCGGGGTACCAGGGCTGCTTGCCCTCCGCCCCGGCGGCCGAGACCTCGGGCAGCTCACCGCTGGGCGTCCAGCCCTGCGGCGCGCCGACCGGGCCGACGCCGCCCTCGGTGGCGGTGCCGTCGCCCTCGCGCGGCTGGCGCGGCACCGTCCGGGCGCCGCCGTACGGCGGGACCAGCTGGGTGTCCGCGTCCGCCAGGGAGCCGCCGGGGCGACCGCCCCCGCGGCCGCCGACCCCGGCCGGGACGCCGCCCAGTCGGACGGCCTCCAGCAGCCGGGTGGCCGCGACGTCGTCCGGGCGCGCCTCGCCGGTCCAGGTGACCGGGGTGACCCGGCCCTTGCGGCGCGGGGGTGCCCCGGCGAGCGCCGATACGTCGCCGACCGGGACGACCACCTGCGGGGTGACCAACGGGCGGCGGATCAGGCCCTGGGTGCCGTACGGGTCGCCGAACGCGGCGCCGGTGGACAGCAGTCCGGCCGGGGCGTCGATCAGCGGCGCCACCGGGGTGCCGAGCCGGAGCCGGAAGCTCGCCTGGGTGCTGCTGAGGCGTGCCGGGTCCGACGGCACCTTGGCGGTGTTGAGGCCGGGGCCCGCGTCTATCCCGGTGCTGCCACCGCCCAGGAGCGGGCGCCGAGGTGTTCTGGTGTCCACGCCCGTCTAACCGGGTGACACCCGGTTAGGACACTCTCCCGAGTGGATATCGGGAGTCCCCTTGAAGTGATCATGAGAAAAGCGATCGGATCCGGGCGGATCCGATCGCTTTCCATTGATTGCGGGCGGACGGTGGGCGGTTCCGGAGAACGCCTTGCGCCGAGCACCCGCCGTGTGCGGCTACCGCCGACGGACCGGAGGGTCAGCCGACCTTGCGGCGCAGCCGGGCCGCCTCGTACAGGACGACGCCCGCCGCGACACCGGCGTTCAGCGACTCGGTGAGCCCGGACATCGGGATCCGCACCAGCACGTCGCAGGTCTCCGCGACGAGCCGGGACAGGCCCTTGCCCTCGCTGCCCGCGACGACCACCACCGGCCCGGTCAGCACCTCCAGGTCGCCGATCTCGGCCTCGCCGTCGGCGGCCAGGCCGACCACGGTCAGACCGGCCTTCTGGTACGCCTCCAGGGCACGGGTCAGGTTGGTGGCCCGGGCGACGGGCAGCCGGGCCGCGGCACCCGAGGAGGTCTTCCAGGCACCGGCGGTCATACCGGCCGCCCGGCGCTCCGGGATCACCACGCCGTGCGCGCCGAAGGCGGCGGCGGAGCGGACCACGGCGCCCAGGTTGCGGGAGTCGGTCACCCCGTCCAGCGCCACGATCAGCGCGTCGTCGCCGGAGTCCGCGGCCCCGGCCAGCAGGTCGTCGGGGTGGGCGTACTCGTACGGCGGGACCTGGAGCACCAGGCCCTGGTGGTTCATCCCGCCGGTCATCTGGTCCAGCTGCGGGCGCGGGGCCTCCATCAGCGGGATGCCCCGGTCGTTGGCGGCCTGGAAGGCGTCGCGGACCCGGTCGTCGGTGTCGATGAACTGCTGGACGTACAGCGCGTTGGCGGGCACGTCGCCCTGCAGGGCCTCGACCACCGAGTTGCGGCCGAAGACCAGCTCGGCGGCGCCGGCGCCGCCGCGGCCGCCCCGGCCGCCGCCGCCGGACCGGCGCATGCCGGCGCGGGCCTTGGCGTCCCGCTCGCGCTTGACCGCGGCGTTGGCGGCCCGCTGCTTCGGGTGGCCCTTGCGCTCCGCTCCGGGCGGCGTCGGGCCCTTGCCCTGGAGCGCCTTCCGGCTGTGGCCGCCGGTACCGACACTCGCGCCCTTCTTCGACCCGGGGTTGCGGCGGTTCCTGCGCTGGCTGTTGCCGGCCATGGCTGTACTTCCTGTCTGTCTGTCCGGCATGGCCGACCGCGCCGGCCGTGCCGGTGCGGTCGACGGCATGCGTTCCGTCATGCGGGAGGGCCGCACCGGTCCGGTACGGCCCACCGCTCACCCCTCGGTCACCCGGGGGTTACTGGCTGTTGATCGTCCAGCGCGGGCCGGACGGGGTGTCCTCGATCGCCAGCCCGGCCAGGCCGAGCTGGTCGCGGATGGCGTCCGCGGTCGCGAAGTCCTTGCGGGCCCGGGCCGCCTGGCGCTGCTCCAGGACCAGGTGGACCAGCGAGTCGACGACGCCGTGCAGGTCCTCACCGCGCTCCGCCCCGGCCCACTGCGGGTCGAGCGGGTCGAGTCCCAGTACTCCGAGCATCGCACGGACCTCGGCCAATCGCGCCACCGCGTTCTCCTTGTCGTCCGCGGTGAGGGCGCTGTTGCCCTGGCGGACGGCGGTGTGCACGACCGCGAGTGCCTGCGGCACGCCCAGGTCGTCGTCCATCGCCTCGGCGAAGGCCGGCGGTACCTCGGGCGCCGCGTCGACCGTGCCGCAGCGCTCCACGGCGCGCTGGATGAAGCCCTCGATCCGGCCGAAGCCCGCCTCGGCCTCGCGCAGCGAGTCCTCGCTGTACTCGATCATCGAGCGGTAGTGCGGGGCGGCCAGGTAGTAGCGGAGCACGATCGGCCGCCAGCGGCGGACCATCTCGGCGACCAGCACCGAGTTGCCGAGGGACTTGCTCATCTTCTCGCCGGCCATGGTGACCCAGGCGTTGTGCACCCAGAAGCCGGCGAAGTCGTCGCCGAAGGCCTTGGACTGGGCGATCTCGTTCTCGTGGTGCGGGAAGATCAGGTCGAGACCGCCGCCGTGGATGTCGAAGGCCGCGCCCAGGTACTTGTGGGCCATCGCCGAGCACTCCAGGTGCCAGCCCGGGCGGCCTCTGCCCCACGGGGTGTCCCAACTGGGCTCGCCCGGCTTGGCCGCCTTCCACATCGCGAAGTCGCGCGGGTCGCGCTTGCCGGTCTCGCCCTCGCCACTGGGCTGCTGGAGGTTCTCCAGCTTCTGGTTGGAGAGCGCGAGGTAGTCGGGGTAGGACTTCACGTCGAAGTAGACGTTGCCCTCCGCCGCGTAGGCGTGGCCCTTCTCGATGAGCCCGCGCATCATCGCGACCATCTCGGGGATGTGCCCGGTGGCCCGCGGCTCGACGGTCGGCCGCAGGCAGCCCAGCGCGTCGTAACCGTCGTTGAAGGCACGCTCGTTCTCGTAGGCGATCTGCCACCACGGCGTGCCGAGCTCGCGCTCCTTGGCGATGATCTTGTCGTCGATGTCGGTGACGTTCCGGGCGAAGGTCACCTGGTAGCCGCGGTAGGCGAACCACCGCTGCATCACGTCGAAGTTGAGGTAGGACCGGATGTGCCCGATGTGTGGCGCCGACTGGACGGTAGCGCCGCACAGGTAGATCGAGACACAACCCGGTACAAGCGGGACGAAGTCGCGTACCTGGCGGGTGCTGGTGTCGTACAGGCGAATGCTCACAGCGTCAAGCGTAGTGGGCAGCAGGGGGTGCCTCGCGACATTCCGAAATGTCAAGACCGCGGCGGATGCTTTTCCGCCGGGTGACGTCCCGGGTGGTGTCCCGGGGGACCGCCCCGGGACACCCCTCCGCTCCCGGTGGGCTCAGATCGAGCCGACGACCTTCCGCGGGGTGAGCCGCACGACCACCCGCACGTCGTCGGGGCCGTCGAAGCCGTACGTCGCCTCGCCGCGGTACTTCAGGGACAGCTCGTCGATCAGCTCCCGGCCGCCCTCCCGGGTCAGCGAGACCTCGCCGCGGACCTCCAGGTAGGTGTACGGGTTCTCCGGCGGATTGACCAGCAGCGAGACCCGCGCGTCCTTCAGCAGGTTGAGGTGCTTGCGGCGCCCCTCGACCGTGGAGAACAGGATGTCCTCGCCGTCGCGCTTCACCCAGACCACGGAGGACTGCGGACTGCCGTCCGGCTGGAGGGTGGTGATCACGGCGAAGCTCTTGTCGTCGATCAGGGCCTTGGCCTGGTCGGAGAGGTTTGCGGCCATCGGGGACCTCGTTCTTCTCGTCGAGCGGCGGTGGAAAGGCGACTGCTGGGGCGAACCCGCCTCGAAGAGTAGCGATTCGGGCCCCGGTAAAGGGTGTTGAACACCCGTCACCCCCGGTCGATTTCCGCTGCGGGCACCCCGGCCGGACACCGGGCCACCGCCGCCGACGAGCGACGGGCCACCGGACAGGTCAACGCCGTTCGTACACCAGGGCGGTGGCGATCGCGGCGAGGCCCTCGGCCCGGCCGGTGAGGCCGAGTCCGTCGGTGGTGGTGCCGGAGACCGAGACCGGGGCGCCGACCGCGGCACCGAGCGCGGCCTGCGCCTCCGCCCGGCGCTTGCCGATCTTCGGCCGGATCCCGATCACCTGGATCGCCACATTGCCGATCTCGAACCCGGCCTCGCGCACCAGCCGGGCCGCCTCTCCGAGCAGCTTCACCCCGGACGCGCCGGCCCACTCCGGGCGGTCGGTGCCGAAGTGCGCGCCCAGGTCGCCGATCCCGGCGGCCGAGAACAGTGCGTCACAGGCCGCGTGCGCGGCCACGTCGGCGTCCGAGTGCCCGGCCAGGCCGACCTCGGCGTCCGGCCACTCCAACCCGGCCACCCACAGCGGGCGGCCGGACTCGAAGGCGTGCACATCGGTGCCGATGCCCACCCGGGGCAGTACGGGGGCGTGCGGTTCAGTAGGCATCGGCGGCCCTCCGGCGGGCGAGTACGGCCTCGGCGAGGACGAGGTCCAGCGGACGGGTCACCTTGAAGGCCTCCTCGTGACCGGGCACCACGACCACCCGGCCGCCGAAGCGCTCCACCAGCCCGGCGTCGTCGGTGACCGGCGGCAGACCGCCCTCGGCCCCCGCCGACTCCTCGGCCAGCGCCTTGGCGTGCACCTCGGCCAGCGTGTCCCGGCGGAAGCCCTGCGGGGTCTGAACCGCGCGCAGCGTGGCCCGGTCGGGTGTGTCGAGCACCGGCTCGGGCCCGCCCCGGACGGGCTCGACCCGCTTGACGGTGTCGGCCAGCGGCACCGCCGGCACCACCGCCTCGGCCCCGGCCCGGACGGCGGACGCGACCGCGTCCACCACCTCGACCGGGACGAGCGGCCGGGCCGCGTCGTGCACCAGCACGATCCCGACCTCGGCCGGGATCGCGGCCAGCCCCAGGCGGACCGACTCCTGGCGGGTGTCCCCGCCGGCCACCACCCGGATGTCCTTGCCCTCGAGACCGTGGCTGTCGAGCAGGGCGACCACCTCGGCCACGCCGTCGGCGGGGGCCGCGACCACGACCAGGCCGACCGCCCGGCTGCGGGTCAGCGCCCGGACCGCGTGCACCAGGAGCGGCACGCCGCCCAGGTCACGCAGGGCCTTGGGGGCACCGGGTCCCAGCCGCTCGCCGCGGCCGGCGGCGGGAACCACTGCTGCTGCGATTGCTCCTGTGGCGTTCAGGTTTCACTCCTTCGGCGAAGTGGGTATGGCCATGGCGTGCACGACGGGCGCGGACCCCTTCCGAAGCACCACCGTCTTCCGCCCGCAAGATCAGCAGAAACGGTCATGCAGACCCGAGGCCGGCCAGGCCGCCGGGTGCGGGGGCGTCGTCCGGACACGCCTCAGCGCCCGAAGTGCCACTGCACCACCCACGGACCATCGGTCCGGTGGGCGGCGCGCCGGCATCGGGCGCTGTGAGCGTTGTGGAGCGGACGGCCGCTACGAGGCGAGCACCTCGTCGAGCAGCGTCTCCGCCTTGTCCTCGTTGGTGTTCTCCGCCAGCGCGAGCTCGCTGACGAGGATCTGGCGCGCCTTGGCGAGCATGCGCTTCTCTCCGGCGGAGAGGCCGCGCTCGCGCTCGCGACGCCAGAGGTCGCGCACAACCTCGGCGACCTTGATAACGTCACCCGAGGCGAGCTTCTCCAGATTCGCCTTGTAGCGACGCGACCAGTTGGTGGGCTCTTCGGTGTACGGTGCGCGAAGCACCTCGAAGACCCGGTCCAGACCCTCCTGGCCGACCACATCGCGCACGCCGACGAACTCCGCGTTCTCGGCGGGCACGCGGAGCGTCAGGTCTCCCTGCTGCACCTTGAGCACCAGGTAGGTCTTGTCCACACCTTTGATCTGGCGAATTTCGATGGCCTCGATCAGTGCGGCCCCGTGATGGGGGTAGACCACCGTGTCGCCAACCTTGAACGTCATGTGACAGGACCCCTTCCGTGGCTTTCCAGAATAACACGCTTTTCGGCGCACCCGAAGGGCGTTTTCGCAGGTCAGGGCCGGTCTCGGGGCTTGACAAGGACCCCCATGACGTGCTGCGACCGGTGTTCGAGGAGGGCTTCCCGCAGGTCGGAGGCGGTTCCACTGCCCGCCGAAACCTCTGGCAACACTCCCGAAACCATGATTGGATCTTGGGTTTTCACCGTTTATCGGGCCGTTTCCCGATCGTGATCCGATCTTGGTCGATGATTGACCTGAACACGCGGACATGCCGCCGTCCGGAGGCCCTGGCGGGCGGATCGTGACCCGAAGGGACCACCCTGTGAGGACGGCATAAGCGTGGTCGATAATCTGAACCTGACCTATCGACACGTGACCTAGGAGAAGCCGCCGCCGTGAGCCGCAGCCTTCGACGCGGCGGCATCGCCGCCATCGCCGCCCTCGCCATCGCCTCGCTGTCCTCCTGCTCCGCCGGGAACACCCCGGCCACCCTGGAGGTCAAGCCCGACAACGCGTCGGCGACCCTGGGCACCGACATCCGCCTGAACAACATCGTCGTGGTCACCGGGGACGAGTCCTCGGGCGAGCACACCGGCCCCGCCAACGTGACGGTGAACATCAGCAACAGCGGGACCGAGCCGATCGAGCTGCAGTCCATCACCGTCGGCAACGGGGCGACCGCCTCCTTCGTCGACGACAAGGGCGCCGCGCTGCCCGCCATCGTCGTCCTGGCCGGCGACGCGCTGCTGCTCGGCGGCCCGGGCAACCCGACCGCCAAGATCGCCTCCACCACCGTGAGCGTGGGCGGCTACGTGCCGGCCTCGTTCGGGTTCAAGAACCACGAGAAGGTCGACGCCGAGGCCCAGGTCAGCCCGAACAAGGGCCTCTACAAGGGCTACGGCCCGGCCGTCGCCCCGGCCGCCGTGCCGCCGAAGGCGACCGCTCCGGCCACCGGCGCCACCACCCCGGCCGCCCCGGCCACGGGTACGACCGCTCCGGCCGCCCACTGAGCCACGGCCGCGCCACCGGGCCGCGCGCACCGGGCCGCAGCAGAGGGCCGCAGTAGAGAGCCGCAGCCAAGGGCCGCAGTACCGGGCCGCACAAGGGGAACGCCCCCTCCGGAGTGATCCGGAGGGGGCGTTCGCCCGGTCCTGGGGCCGGCCCGCGGCGCCGACCGGCCGGTTTACGGCTCGAACTTGTAGCCGAGGCCACGCACCGTGACCAGGTAGCGCGGCGCGCCCGGGTCCGGCTCGATCTTCGCCCGCAGGCGCTTGACGTGGACGTCCAGCGTCTTGGTGTCACCGACGTAGTCCGCGCCCCAGACCCGGTCGATCAGCTGCATCCGGGTGAGCACCCGGCCGGCGTTGCGCAGCAGCATCTCCAGCAGGTCGAACTCCTTGAGCGGGAGGTCGACCTTGGCGCCGTCCACGGTCACCACGTGCCGGTCGACGTCCATCCGGACCGGGCCCGCCTCCAGGGCACCGGGGCCGCCGCCGTCGCCGGGGCCCTCGTTCTCGCCGCGGCGGCGCAGCACCGCGCGGATCCGGGCCACCAGCTCACGGGTGGAGTAGGGCTTGGTGACGTAGTCGTCCGCGCCTATCTCCAGCCCGACCACCTTGTCGATCTCGCTGTCCTTGGCGGTGACCATGATCACCGGCACATTGGAGCGGACCCGAAGCTGGCGGCAGACCTCGGTGCCGGGCAGCCCCGGCAGCATCAGGTCGAGCAGGACGAGGTCGGCGCCGTTCCGTTCGAACTGCTCCAGGGCGTCGGGGCCGGTGGCGGCGATGGCCACCTCGAAGCCTTCCTTGCGGAGCATGTACGAGAGAGCGTCGCTGAACGACTCCTCGTCCTCGACCACCAGTACTCGGGTCACGATCAGGCCTCCGGGGCAAGCTGTGGGGTTGTTTCTGACAGGGACTGCGGGGGCCCGCCCACCGGGGGACGGTCCACGGGGGCCTGCCCTGCGGGCAGGCGGACGGTGAAGGTGGAGCCCTGGCCCTCAACGCTCCACACCGAGACGGTGCCGCCGTGGGAGGCGGCCACGTGCTTGACGATGGAGAGGCCGAGGCCGGTGCCGCCGGTCTGCCGGGAGCGTGCCGGGTCCACCCGGTAGAACCGTTCGAAGACCCGCTCGCGGTCCTTCTCCGAGATGCCGATGCCCTGGTCGGTCACGGAGATCTCGATGAGTTCGCCGTCCGCCTCGCCCAGGGCGGCTGCGCTGGAGATCCGGCGGGTGGCGATCGCGACCCTGGTCCGGGGCGGGCTGTAGTTGACCGCGTTCTCGACCAGGTTGCCGAGCGCGGCGGCCAGCTGGCCCCGGTTGCCGTGCAGGTAGAGTCCTTCTATGCCGCCGGCCGCGATGAGGATCTGCTTGGCGGCGGCCTGCTGGCGGCAGCGGTCGATCGCCTCGGCGATCAGTTCGTCCACCGCGACCGGCTCCGGGTCGACCATCAGCCGGTCGTCCTGGACCCGGGAGAGGTCGATGATCTCCTGGACCAGGCTGGCCAGCCTGGTCGCCTCGATCTGCATCCGGCCGGCGAAGCGCTGCACCGCCTCCGGGTCGTCGGCCGCGTCGGCGACCGCCTCGGAGAGCAGCGAGAGCGCGCCGACCGGGGTCTTGAGCTCATGGCTGACGTTGGCCACGAAGTCCCGGCGGACGGCCTCCACCCGGCGGCGCTCGGTCTGGTCCTCGACCAGCACCAGGACCAGCCGGGAGCCCAGCGGGGCGACCCGGACCGAGACCGCCAGCGGATCGGCGGCCCGCGCCGCGCCCGGACGGGGCAGCTCCAGCTCCAGCTGCCGGATCTCGCCGTCCCGGCGGGTGCCCCTGGCCAGCGCGAGCAGCTGGTCCAGGGCGACCGCGCCGCCGCGGACCAGGCCCATCGCGTACGCCGCCGAGCTGGCCTTGACCACCTCGTCGCCCTCGCCGAGCACGATCGCGCAGGAGCGCAGCACGGAGAGGACCGTGTCGACGCCCGGCGGGAGCGGGGGTTCCTGCGCGGGGCCGAGGCCCTGATTCCGATTGGTGCCGCTGTGCCTGCCCTTCGCCTGCTCGCGCTCGCTCCAACGGAAAGCGATCGAGGCCGTGAGGCCGACGCCGAGCCCGGCTATGGCGCAGGCAGCGGCGGCGGCCACGTTCACGTCCATAGCGCCAGCCTAAGCGCACGATGCGGCCGCTCCCCTAGGCCCAGGTCAAGGGATCGACCACGCGTTGCCGAGAATTCACCTTCAAGTAGCTGCTGATTCACCGGACAGGTCGTGCGCGGTCGCCCGGACGGCCCAGAGTGGGCGCCGGAGCCCGTGTGGGACGGGTGGCCCGGCCGAACAGCCGTCCGCCACCCCGGGTGCGCGCGTACGATGCGCGCCACCAGCAGCGGTCATTGGTGCGCCGTTCGGACGGTCGTACCGGATGACCGGTCGGCACCGCCACCGACACAGCTACTGAGGAGAGAACAATGCGCGACGCGTACCACGAGGAACTCGACTCGATCGGCGACAGCCTGGTCGAGATGGCCCGGCTGGTCGGCTCCGCCCTCGGGCGGGCCACCACCGCCCTCCTCGACGCGGACCTGGCGCTGGCCGAGAGCGTGATCGCCGCCGACGGCAAGGTCAACGACCTGCACCACGAGCTGGAGAACCGGGCGATCGACCTGCTCGCCCGCCAGCAGCCGGTCGCCACCGACCTGCGCATCGTCGTCACCTCGCTGCGGATGAGCGCCGACCTGGAGCGCTGCGGCGACCTCGCCCGCCACGTCGCCAAGGTCGCGCGGCTGCGCTACCCCGAGTGCGCCGTCCCGACCGACCTGCACGCGACCGTCCTGGAGCTGGGCCAGCTCGCCCAGCGACTGGTGGCCAAGGCCGGCCTGGTGATCGCCACCAAGGACGTCGACAAGGCACTGGAGCTGGAGCAGGACGACGACGCGATCGACGCGCTGCACCGCGAGCTGTTCGCGCACCTCATCGACGAGCGCTGGCACCACGGCATCGAGACCGCGGTGGACGTCACCCTGGTCGGCCGCTACTACGAGCGCTTCGCCGACCACGCCGTCTCGGTGGCCAAGCGCGTGGTGTACCTGGTGACCGGCGAGCACGTGGACGAGTTCGTCGCCGCCTCCGAGGCCGCGGCCCAGCTCGACTGACCTCCCGCCGGGCGCCCGTCCAGGACGGCGCCCGGCCCTGGGAACGGGTAAACCCCGGCCGAGGGTGGTGGGGAAGCACACGAGCGTGGACTCCCCACCACCGCGCGCCTGTTGACGCCTCCTCCGGTCGGCGGTTTCACTCGATCCCGTGGGCACCGAAGCGTGCCCGTCAGAAGGAGGGGTCCGCGCGATGAAGGCAAACCCGACCGGCCCGGCATCGGCTCCCGACACCGTCGAACCACCCACCCCCGGGCTGCTTCCCGTCCTCGCCGCCGGATGCGGCTGCGGTCCGGGCTGCGGTTGCGGCTGCCAGTCCGGCGCACCCTGCCAGTGCGGCGGGGTCGACGGCGGCTGCTGCGGCCACTGAGAGGCACCCGGCCCGTCCGCTCCGCCGGGCCCGTCCCCGGTACCGCCACGGAGCGCCGGGGCGCGCGGCCGCCGTGGGAGACGGCCGTGCGCCCCGGACTCCTCACCGCCGGGACGCCGACGGGGTCCACCGGAGCGACCGGCGTCAGAAGCTGACGTCGGTGCAGGAGTAGAAGGCGTTGCCGGTGTCCGCGATCTCCCAGACCGCGACGACCACCTGGTGCCCGGTCCGGCCGCTCGGCAGGGTCGCGGTGTGGCTGAGGGTGCTGGGCACCTGCGTGCCGTTGTAGGGGACGTTCAGGAACGGGGTCGGCTCCAGGTTCGCCCGGGTGACCTTCTGGGTGGCGTCGTAGCCGGCCCTGGTCAGGTAGTACTTGAAGCCGGTCGTGGCGTGCCGGGCGGTGAACTTCCAGGTGAAGGTGAGCCGTTGGCCCGCCGAGACGGCGGTGGTCGGCCAGGCCCCGCCGCGCGGGTCGTCCAGTTCGGCGAACCGGCTGTTGCCGCCGGCGCAGATCGCGCCGTCGGCCGGGCCTCTGCTCGGGAAGCCCTTCGGCCCCTCGACGCTCTGCGGCTCCCACTGGATCGCGCCGCAGTTCTTCACGGTGCCCGCCGCGCACAGCGCGGCCCGGCTGGGCGGGGTGCTGATGTAGCCGTGCGACTGGGCCGGCAGGGCGACCGCGACCGGCACCGACAGGGCGGCGATCACGGCTCCGACGACATGACGTGTGCGCATGGTGCTCCTCCGTGGGGGTGGATGGAGAGTGCGCCGAGCGCGGACACGCGCGCGTGGGGGGCTTGGCATGCCTGCGCCGGGTGGATGCTCACACGGTAGGAGCCGCCACCGGGGCCGTCAATGGTCTGAACCACTTTTTCGGCACGCCGAACTCCCCGCCACTACAGGGGAGTTGATAGCGAAAGGCCCCGCCCCCCGACTGCGGGAGCGGGGCCCTCGACGGCCGTTCCGGGTTACTTCTTGCCCTGGTTCTTGACCGCCTCGATCGCGGCGGCGGCAGCGTCCGGGTCGAGGTAGCGGCCGCCGGGGACGGTCGGCTTGAAGTCGGCGCCCAGCTCGTAGACCAGCGGGATGCCGGTCGGGATGTTCAGGCCCGCGATGTCGGCGTCGGAGATGCCGTCGAGGTGCTTGACCAGCGCGCGCAGGCTGTTGCCGTGGGCGGTGACCAGCACCGTCCGGCCGGCGGTGAGGTCCGGGACGATGGCGTCGTACCAGTACGGCAGCATCCGCTCGACGACGTCCTGGAGGCACTCGGTGCGCGGACGCAGCTCGCTCGGGATCCCGGCGTAACGGGCGTCACCGGCCTGCGAGTACTCGGAGTCGTCGGACAGCACCGGCGGCGGGGTGTCGTACGAACGGCGCCAGAGCTGGAACTGCTCCTCGCCGAACTCCGCCAGGGTCTGGGCCTTGTCCTTGCCCTGGAGCGCGCCGTAGTGGCGCTCGTTCAGGCGCCAGCTGCGGCTGACCGGGATCCAGTGGCGGTCGGCCTTGTCCAGGGCGATCTGCGAGGTGCGGATCGCGCGGCGCAGCAGCGAGGTGTGCAGGACGTCCGGGAGGTAGCCCTCGGCGGCGAGCAGCTCGCCGCCGCGCGCGGCCTCCTTCTCGCCCTTCTCGTTGAGGTCGACGTCGACCCAACCGGTGAACAGGTTCTTCTGGTTCCACTCGCTCTCGCCGTGACGGAGCAGGATGAGTCGGTACGTCGTGTCAGCCATGGCGCCCAGCTTAGTGGAGCCCGATAAAACCCCTGGTGGGCGGCTCCCCCGACGGGTAAGGTGTGCATCGCATCAGTGACACTTACCTGCCCGCCGAGCGGTCCTGCCCGAGTGCTCGGCGGTCGGCCGCCTGCCCGGGAGCCCCCACATGCCCGTTTATGTCCCAGCTCGTGCGGTCAGAGCCGTCGTCGAAGCCATGAGCGGACTGCCGCGGCAGTTCTGGTGGCTCTGGACCAGCACCCTGATCAACAAGCTGGGCGCGTTCGTGGTCACGTTCCTGGCACTCTACTTGACCACCGAGCGAGGCTACTCGGCCTCCTACGCGGGGCTGGTCGCCTCGCTGTTCGGCCTGGGCTCGGCGATCGCCTCGCTCGTCGCCGGGGTGCTGAGCGACCGGATCGGACGGCGGCCGACGCTGGTCGCCGCGCAGCTCGGCACCGCGCTGTTCACCGCGGTGCTCGGCTTCACCGACGGCCAGGTGGCCATCGCGGTGGTCGCCTTCCTGGTCGGCTTCTGCAACAACGCGACCCGGCCCGCCACCTCGGCGATCATCGCGGACATCGTGCCCGCCGAGGACCGGGTCCGCGCCTTCGCGCTGAACTACTGGGCGATCAACATCGGCTTCGGCCTCTCCGCGGCGGCGGCCGGCCTGATCGCCACCCACGGCTACCTCACGCTCTTCCTGCTGGACGCGCTCTCCACGGTGGTCTGCGCGGTGGTCATCTTCGTCCGCATCCCCGAGACCAGGCCCGACACGCCCGCCGTGACCGCGGACGGCGTGAAGGCGCGGCCGGCGATCGGCCTCGTCGCGGTCTTCCGGGACGCCCGCTTCATGGCGGTGGTGGTGCTCAACCTGCTGCTCGCCCTGGTCGCCCAGCAGGGCTCCACCACGCTGGCCGTGGACATGGGCCGGGCCGGCATCACCGCCACCCAGTACGGCTTGGTGATCGGCCTCAACGGCCTGCTCATCGTGGTGCTCCAGATCCCGCTCACCCGGTGGATGGAGAGCCGGGACCGGACGGCGCTGCTCGTCGCCAGCGCGCTGTTCATCGGCTGGGGCTTCGGGCTGACCGCGCTGGCCGGCTCCTCGGCCTGGTTCTACGCCTTCACCGTCGTGGTCTGGACGCTCGGCGAGATCCTGAACGCGCCGACCATGATGGGCCTGGTCGCCGAGCTGTCGCCGGCCGAGGCGCGGGGGCGCTACCAGGGCGTGTACTCGCTCTCCTGGTCGCTCGCCTCGTTCCTCGGGCCGGCCGCGGGCGGGGTGCTGCTGGAGCGGGCCGGCAGCGGGGTGATGTGGGGGGCGTGCGCGGTGCTCGGCACGGTCGCCGCGGGCGGGTACGTCCTGCTCGGCCGACGGCCGGGGGCGGCGCTGGCGAAGACCGACGTGGTGGGGACGGGAACGGTAGGGACGGGAACGGTGCGGGTGGTCCCGGCGGAGACCGCCGAGCCGGAGCGGGCCGCGACGGGCGGCTGAGCTTTCGGCCCGCCCGGCCCCTCCGACCACGGCCGGCCCGGCCGTGGTCGGCCCGCTACTCGGCGGCGGGCGCCGCCGCGGCGGGGTCCGGGACCGGACCGGCGAGGTGGGCGAAGGCCGCCAGGTTGCGGGTCGACTCCCCGCGCTTGGTGCGCCACTCCCACTCCCGCCGGATCGCGGTGGCGAAGCCCAGTTCCAGCAGGGTGTTGAACGGCTCGTCGGCGTTCTCCAGCACCGTGCCCAGCAGCCGGTCCACGGTGTCCGGGGTCAGCGCCTCCAGCGGCAGCCGGCCCGCCAGGTAGACGTCCCCGAGCCGGTCGACCGCGTACGCCACGCCGTACAGGCGGGTGTTGCGCTCCAGCAGCCAGCGGTAGACGGCCTCGTGGTTCTCGTCCGGACGCCGGACCACGAAGGCGTTGACCGAGAGGGTGTGGTCACCGATCCGCAGCGCACACGTGGTGCTCAGCTTCCGGGTGCCCGGGAGGGTCGCCACCACGGTGTACGGGTCGGCGGCGGCCGGCTCCCAGGCCACCCCGGCCTCGTCCAGGGCGGTGCGCAGGAGGGTCAGGGCCTCGTCCTTGGTGCGGAATGCCATGGGGCTGACGTTACTCGGGAGTACGGCCGCGCGCAGCAGCGCAGGTCGGACCCGGTCCGGTGACGGGCGGCCGGTCGCCCGCCCGCGCCCCGGCGCCCGGCCGCTCAGGCGAGCAGCCTGCGGGCCCCGGTCAGCCGGCCGGCCGGGCGGGCCAGGGTGCCGGCGTACACCTCGGCGGTGGTGGCGGCCGCGGTGTCCCAGCCGAACCCGGCCGCGTGCCGCGCCGCCGCAGCGCCCCGCCGGACCACCAGCTCCGGATCGACGACGTACGGCTCCAGCGCCCGCGACCAGTCCGCCGGGTCGTGGCCGTGCACCAGGGTGCCCGTCGCACCGTCCCGGACGGCGACCGGCAGGCCGCCCACCGCGGCCGCGACCACCGGCGTGCCGCAGGCCTGCGCCTCCAGCGCGACCAGCCCGAAGGACTCGCTGTACGAGGGCATCACCAGCGCGGTCGCGGCCCGGTACCACTCGGCGAGCATCGCCTGGCCGACCGGCGGGTGGAAGCGCACCACGTCGCCGATACCCAGCTGGGCGGCCAGCTTGTGCAGGCTCTCCGGACGGGCCAGGCCGGTGCCGGACGGACCGCCGACCACCGGCACCACCAGCCGCTCGCGCAGCTCCGGACGCCGCTCCAGCAGCACCGCGACCGCGCGCAGCAGCACGTCCGGGGCCTTCAGCGGCTGGATCCGGCCGGCGAAGAGCAGCACCGCCGCGTCGGCGGGCAGTCCCAGCCGGGCCCGGGCGGCGCGGCGGGCCTCCGCCGTCCCCGGGGCGCCCGCCCCGCCGGGGCGGAAGACGTCCAGGTTGACGCCCGGGTGGACCACGGCCAGCTGGTCGGGGCGGGCCGCGTAGAAGCGGGCCAGCTCAGCGGCCTCCTCGGTGGTGTTGGCGATCAGCCGGTCGGCCGCCTCCACCACCTGGGTCTCGCCGATCACCCGGGCCGTCGGCTCGGGGGTGTCGCCCTCGGCCAGCGCCGCGTTCTTCACCTTCGCCATGGTGTGCATGGTGTGCACCAGCGGGACGCCCCAGCGCTGCGCGGCCAGCCAGCCGACCTGGCCGGAGAGCCAGTAGTGCGAGTGGACCAGGTCGTAGTGCCCGGGCCGGTGGCCGGCCTCGGTGCGCAGCACCCCGTGGGTGAAGGCGCACAGCTGGGCCGGCAGGTCCTCCTTGACCAGGCCCTCGTACGGACCGGCCGTGACGTGCCGCACCAGCACGCCCGGGGCCAGCTCCACGGTGGGCTCGTCGTCCGAGCAGATCGACCGGGTGAAGACCTCGACCTCGATGTTGAGCGCGGCCAGGCGCTTGGCCAGCTCCACGATGTAGACGTTCATGCCGCCGGCGTCGCCCGTGCCCGGCTGGTGCAGCGGGGAGGTGTGGACACTGAGCATGGCGATCCGGCGCGGGCGGCGCCGGCCGGCCTGGACGAGCGACTGGAGCCGGCCGCGCGCGGGCGTGGCCGGCTGGGCACGGCGTACCGAACGGACGGGGTGCTGGATCACCTGGCTGAAGCCTCCTCGTGTGCTGCCCGCCTCGCAGCCCTTGCCTGCTGCCTGCTGGTCGGTGTGTGCGCCGCCGCCCGCGCCGCCCGGCCGGGACACCCGCCCGGGGCGTGCGTCGGCCTGCCGCCCCGTCCGGGCACACATCACCACCAGTCTGCCAACCACGCGATCGGCGACCGGCATTCCCGGATTGCCGAACGAGATGGCCGACGCGGTCGGGAGCCGGTGCCCGCGGGCGCGGTCCGGGCCCGGTCCGGGCCCCGTCGCGGGGTGCCCGTGTCCGTGCCCCGGGACGGGCCCGCCGTCCGGTCGTGGCCGGGCCCGTACCCTGAGGGACATGGCCGCCTCCTCCTTCGATTCCGCGACCGCGCCCGCCCGCGGACCGGCCCGGCGGCCGGTGGGCACCGTGACCCGCGGCACCACCAACACCAACCGGCTGCGGCGGATGGACCGCTGGATCGCCCACACGCTCGGTCCCGCGCTGCGGTCCGCCGACCGCCCGCCGACCGCCGTCGACCTCGGGTACGGCGCCGCCCCGTGGACGGCGGTCGAGCTGTCCGGGCGGCTGCGGACGGTACGGCCGGACGTCCGGGTGGTCGGGATCGAGATCGAGCCGGCCCGGGTCGCCGCGGCGCTGCCGTACGCGGTGCCGCCGCTGCTGACCTTCCGGCGCGGCGGCTTCGAGGTCCCGCTGGACGGTGGCGGGTCCGCCCAGCTGATCCGGGCCGCCAATGTGCTGCGCCAGTACGACGAGTCCCAGGTGGCCTCGGTCTGGGAGCGGCTGTGCGCCCGGCTGTCCCCGGACGGGCTGCTGGTCGAGGGCACCTGCGACGAGATCGGCCGCCGGCACGTCTGGGTGGCACTCGGCCCGGAGGGCCCCAGGACGGTCACCTTCGCGGCCCGGCTGGGCGGCCTCGACCGGCCGTCCGACCTGGCCGAACGGCTGCCGAAGGCCCTGATCCACCACAACGTGCCCGGCCGGCCGGTGCACGCGTTCCTCCGTGACTTCGACCGCGCCTGGGCCGCGGCCGCGCCCTACGGGGCGTTCGGCGCCCGGCAGCGCTGGGTGGCCGCCTGCACCGCGCTGGCCGGGGCCTGGCCGCTGGTGGACGCGCGCGGCCGGTGGCGGCAGGGCGAGGTCACCCTGCCCTGGACGGCCCTGGTGCCCTGGACGGCCCTGGCCCCGTAGCCGCCGGCGCCACTGGAGCCGCTCCTGACCGGCGGCTCACCGAGCGCCCGCGAGCGAGTCCACGGATTCACTCGAACGAGTTATCGAATATCTCTGGCGTGTTGACGCCCCGTCACGCCACCATGGGGGCACCCGGTCAGCACCTCACTCCTGCCCCGTCAGCCCCAGCTCCCGTCCGACGCCGGCGAAGACCTCGAACATCTCCGCCCCGAACAACACGAACCGCACCTCCTCCGGCCCGTCCTCGCGCTCCGCCACCACCGCCGCGACGGTCCCGAGCGCGATCCTGGCCGCATCCGCCGGCGGCCACCCGTAGATCCCGGCCGACACCGCCGGGAAGGCCACCGTGCGCGCGCCCAGCTCCGCCGCCACCCGGAGCGACTCGCGGTAGCAGGAGGCCAGCAGCTCCGCCCGCTCCTCGTACTCGTCCGCCAGATGGACCGGCCCCACGGTGTGCACCACCCAGCGGGCCGGGAGGTCACCGGCCGTGGTCGCCACCGCCCGCCCGGTGGCCAGCCCCCGCCCGTACCGTGAGGCCCGCAGCTCGCGGCACTCCGCCAGAATCCGCGGTCCGCCCCGGCGGTGGATCGCACCGTCCACCCCACCGCCGCCCAACAGTGAGGAATTGGCGGCGTTCACCACCACGTCCACCTGCTGCGCCGTGATGTCACCCTCGACCAGGGTGATGCGCGTCACCATGTCACAACCCCTCTCCCGACCCGGCCCGGCGCCCGCCCCACGGGTCACCGCTCGCTTCCCCGCCCCGTCCGTCACATCGCCACCGGCGTGGCACGAGCCACAACGCGCCGGCCGGCCAGAGAAATCCCCGGAGATCACGTTATGGTCGCGAGAAGTTCCCCGACGCAGGGTGCCGAGCGGGCACTGCGGACGGACCTCGGCCGTTACGCACTCGGGGAAAAGGAGGATCAGTCGATGCCCGCAACGGGAGACGGGCGGGCACCTGGTGCCACGGGCTCGCCGGGCGCCCAGGGCGGCGCCCGTACCGGGCACGCCCAGGACCGGTCCGCCCCCGGAGCGCCCGCCCACGGCTGCGCGCCGGACCGCGCCCCGGCACCGGGGCAGCACCCGGCCCGGACGCCGGAACGCCGGGCGGACCGGCGGTCGGACCGCCCCGCCAGGGCCACCGCGCCGATACCCCACCCCCGGTCGAAGGCCGCCGCAGGCCCGGCGCCGTCCACCGGACCGGCCGCTTCCCCCGCCACCGCCCCGCTCAAGCTGCTGGTCATCGAGGACGACGCCACCGACGCCCAGCTGCTCAAGGCCGCGGTGGCCGACAGCGGCGCCCCGATCGAGATCCACTGGACCCGCGGCCTCGACCAGGCCTTCGGGCTGCTCGCCCCCACCTCGTCCGGCTCCCGCCGCAGCCGGTCGCGCGGCGGCGACCCCGGCCGCGGCGGCGACTTCAGCTGCGTCCTGCTCGACCTCGCCGCCCCCGCCGACCTGCCCCACCCCTCCGACCCGTCCGACGGTCTGGAGGGCCTGCACGAGCTGCTCCGCCGAGCCCCGCACACCGCCGTCGTGGTGCTCACCGACGCCGCCGGCGCCGAGCTCGGAGCGGCCGCCGTGGCCGCCGGCGCCCAGGACTTCCTGATCAAGAACGAGACGGACGGCCCGCTGCTCGCCCGCGCGCTGCGGTACGCCGTCGAACGCAAGCGCGCCGACGAGTCGCAGCGCCGGCTCGTCGAGGCCGAGCTGCGCGGCCAGGAGAACGCCCGCCTCCAGCGCCATCTGCTGCCCACCCCGCTGCTCGACGGCGCGAACCTCTCCTTCACCCGCCGCTACCGGCCCGGCCGCCGCCGCGCCCTGCTCGGCGGCGACTTCTACGACGCGGTCCGCACCGACGACGGCACCGTCCACGTGGTGATCGGGGATGTCTGCGGCCACGGCCCCGACGAGGCCGCGCTCGGGGTGGCGCTCCGGATAGCGTGGCGCACCCTGGTCTTCGCCGGTCTCACCGGCGAGACCCTGCTGACCACCCTCCAGCACGTCCTGGAGCACGAACGGCGCAGCGACGAGATCTTCGCGACGCTCTGCATGCTGACCATCGAGCCGGCCGACGCCGGCGCCCCCGGGGCCGTGGAACGGGCCCGGCTCTACCTCGCCGGCCATCCCCCGCCGCTGCTGCTCGGTGAGGACCACACCCCGATCGGGCTCCCCTCCGAGCACGCCGGCCCCGCCCTCGGACTGCTCCCCTGCGACGACGGCCAGGCCGTCTGGCCGTCGCACACCTTCGAGCTGCGCCGCGGCTGGCGGCTGCTGCTCTACACGGACGGACTGATCGAGGGCCGGATCGGCGCCGGTTCGCTCCGGCTCGGCCAGGACGGCCTGGCCGAGCTGATCGGCGACCACCAGTCCGCCGGGCTCACCCGGGGCCGACTGGTCGACAGCGCGATCGCCGAGGTCGAGGAGCTGAACGGCGGCGCCCTGACGGACGATGTCGCGGTGCTGCTGCTGGAGCGCAACCCGACGCAGCTCATCCTGGGCTGACGGCCGGGGGGGAAAGCCAGCAGCCGGGCAGCACGGAGCCCCGGTGTCCGGGCGGGTGGACCCGCCGGACGACCGGGGCTCGGCCGTTCCCTGCTGCCAGGGCCGGTACGGCTACCAGGGCCCGTACGGCCCCATGTTGCGCTGGTCGCCCCGGCCGCCGCCCCGATTGGTGAGCGCGCGGATCGCCGGGCGGACGTCGACCACGTAGACGATCGCGGCGACCAGGCCCCCCAGAGTGAGGAAGCTGGTCATGAAGTTGGCGCCGAAGAGCAGGTCCAGACCGAACGCGATACCGAGGATCGCCAGCCAGAAGCCCTTGGTCTTCTTGTCGGCCGCCCGGTACCCGTCCTCCGGACGGGTGGCGGCGTCGACCAGCGCGAACAGCTTGTAGCCCAGGATGGCGACGGCCAGCCACCAGAACGGGTTCAAGTAGTCCAGGATCAGAATCTGGGCCACTCCGCCCATCACGGCCTCCTCTGCGTCTCGCTGCGGCACACCTGCCCGCCCATCCTGGCACGACGCACGGTCCACCACGGGGTCAAACGGTCCGGCGGCACCCGACGTGCCCCGGGGTGCCGGACCTCAGGCCCGGCCCGCGCGGAGCTACTCCGCGCTCTTGCGGGACCGGCCGCGCTTCGGGGCGACGGGCGCCTCGTCCTCGACCAGCTCGCCCTCGACCAGCTCACCGGCCTCGGCGGACTCCGCGTCCACCCGCTCGGCGACGGCCTCGCCCGCACCGGCGACAGCGGCGTCGGCGCCACGGCCCCGGTCCACCGCGACCTTGCCGCGCTCGGCCAGCTCGTCGTAGGTCTCCTTGGCCTTGACCGCCAGCTCGACGGCGCGGCCGACCTGCTGGAGGGCGAAGCTCTGCGCCTTCTCCTGCAGCGCCTTCAGGTCGGTCGGCAGGGCGGTCACCGAGCCGCTGACCTTGGCCTGCGCGTCGACCAGCCGGGCCTGGGCCTCGGCCAGCGCGGCGGTGGCCTTCTCCTGGGTGCCCTTGCGGTCGGCCGCGAGTGCCTCGACCCGGCCCGGCACTTCGCGCAGCTTCTCGTAGGCGAGGTCCCCGGCGCCGGCGAGGGCGTAGAGCGGGGTCGGGTCGGTCAGGGTCTTCTTGATGTCGTCCGTGATCGGCATGGCCGGTCCTCCCGTGATGTTTAGGGTGCCTTGCCCCGGTGCTCGTCCGTGCTCCCGCCCACGCCCCCGGCCGGGTCCGCGGCTCCGGCCGCTTCCGTCGCCGGGTCCGCCTCTGTCACCGGGGCGCCACCGGACGGCCGCCCGGCGGCGTTCTCCTTGAGGAAGGCGTCGTAGACCGCGAGCAGCGCCTGCTTCTGCTGCTCGTTGATCAGCGGATCGGCCAGGATCGAGGCCCGCAGCTCCAGGCCCTCACCCCGCCGTTCCTCCAGGATTCCGGCCTGGACGTAGAGCGTCTCCGCCGAGATCCGCAGCGCCTTGGCGATCTGCTGCAGGATCTCCGCACTCGGCTTGCGCAACCCTCGCTCGATCTGGCTGAGGTAGGGGTTGGACACGCCGGCGGCCTCCGCCAGCTGCCGCAGCGAGTACTGCGCATTGCGCCGCTGCTCGCGGATGTACTCGCCCAGCGGGCCGACGTTCAGTGAGGCCATGCGAACACCCTGCCCCACCGCGCTTGCAATTGCAAGCACAGTGCTAGCACCAGCAAACAGTCAGCCCGACGCGAGGCACACGTCGGGCCGGTTCGGGGTCGGGCGGGCTCGGGGTCGGCGTCGGGCGGGGAGGGTCAGGCGGGGAGGCGGACCGGCATCAGGACGGAGAAGGTGCCGGGGCGGTCGGCGGTGCGGACGGCGAGGGGGGCGATCGGGCCGCCGAGTTCGAGGAGCAGCTGCCCCGGGGTGTCGACCGGGAGGGCCTCCAGGAGGAAGTCCCGATTGACGGCCACCCGGAGGGCACCGGCGGCCCCGTCGGCGTCGGCATCCGGGGCGGCGACGGCGAACCGGCCCTCGCCGTCGACGGTCAGCAGGGCGACCTCGCAGTCCGCGCCGTGCGGTCCGGACGGCAGACTGCTGGTCGCGGCGGACACGAGGGCTGCACGCAGCTCGGCGGCGGGCAGGCCGATCCGGCGGACCGGCTCCAGTCGGACGAGGGGCCGGTAGTCGGGGTAGTCGTGGTCGAGCGCGGCGCCCTCGATCCGGTGGCCGCCCACCGTGACGTGCACCGTTCCGGCGCCGAGCGCCAGCTCCACCGCCCCCGCGGCGGAGCCGAGCAGCGCGCGGACGGCGTCGGCCAGCGCGACCGGCACGACGGCGGACGCGGCGGGCGCGGCGGACTCCTCGGGCACCACGGACGCCACGGGCACCTCGGCGAGGGCCATCCGGTAGCGGTCGGTGGCGACCAGCCGCAGCAGACCGCCGTCGAGGTCGAACAGCACGCCGGACAGCACCGGCAGCTCGGGGTCACCGCCGACGGCGAAGCGGACCGCATCCAGGGCTTCGGCCAGCCCACGGGCGGGAACGGTGAAGCGGTACTCGGCGGGGGTCGTGGTCATGGGGTTCTCCCTCTGGTCGATCAACCGGCGGATCGCGGAGAGTTCGCGGCGCGCGTCGGCGAGGCCGCCCTCCAGCCGGCGCAGGTGCTCGTCCATCAACCGCTGGGCGGCACCGCTGCCGGGCACCGCGCCGAGCACGGCCCGGATGTCGGCCAGCGGCAGGCCCACCCGGCGCAACCGGGCGAGCAGTCGGGCGTCGGCGAGCTGCCCGGGGGCGTACCAGCGGTAGCCGGTGCGCGGGTCGACATGGGCGGGGGCGAGCACCTCGGCACCGTCGTAGAAACGCAGGGCGCTGATGCTCAGACCGCTGTCGCGGGCCAACTCGCCGATGCTGCGCAGGTCGCTCTCCATGCCGGGGACTCTGGGGCCTCGACCGGGTCGAGGGTCAAGCGGGGCGGCCGGACCGGCTCCGACGATACCGCCGGCCGACACGCCGGACGGAGGTTCTCGCGATCAGTGGTTGAACTTTGAACGAGTTGGGTCTACAGTGGAGGCATCAAGTTGAAGCCTAAACAAATGGCTTCGAACCCGAGGAGGAGCCATGGGCCTGTTCAACCGCACCAAGACCACCGACACCGCGACCACCGCTGTCGCCGTCGCCATCGCCGAGAACCCGGCCGGCCAGGACCTCGGGCTGGGGCACCTCACCGGTGACTGGACCATCGACACCACCCACAGCGAGATCGGCTTCGCCGTCCGCCACGCGATGGTCACCAACGTCAAGGGCCGCTTCACCGAGTACGAGGGCAAGCTGCACCTGGACGGCACCACCCCGACCAACTCCCGCGCCGATCTGGTGATCAAGGTCGCGAGCATCGACACCAACCAGGCCCAGCGCGACGAGCACCTGCGCACCAGCGACTTCTTCGCCGCCGAGAGCTTCCCGGAGATGCGCTTCCGCAGCACCGCCGCCGAGCGCGTGGGCGACGAGTCCTACCGGATGAGCGGCGAGCTGACCATCAAGGACGTCACCCGCCCGATCACCCTGGACCTCGACTTCACCGGCCACGCCGTCGACGCCTACGGTGCCGACCGGGTCGGCTTCGAGGGCAAGGCCGTCCTGGACCGCACCGACTGGGGCCTGACCTACAACGCCGCGCTGGAGACCGGCGGCGTGCTGATCGGCGAGAAGGTCAAGCTCACCTTCGACATCTCCGCCGTGAAGGCGGCCTGACCCGGCCGACCTCGACTGCGGGCCCTGCGGCCCCGACAGCGTGGGCGCGCGCGTCGGCCCTCCGGCCGACCGCCCTCCCGCACCCGACTCCGCCCCTGCCGACCCCCGAGCGGCAGGGGCGGAGTCGTATCCCGCCACAACAACCCGTCGCGGCACGGTGATTCCTGATCCAGTACTTCTGATCAGTACTTTCTGATCCGGTGATTGCTGGGCCGGTGAATCCTGGGCCGGTGAATCCGATCGACCGGGCAGGCCCTGGCTAGGCCGCCAGCAGTGCGGCGTCCGGCGCCGGCAGCCAACTGCCCGCCGGACGGCGCAACCAGGTCTCGCGCGCGCCGAGTTCGGCCGCAGCCGTCAGCAGCGCGGTCAGCCCGGGATGCCGCAGGTCCGGGCGGTGCACCAGGCTCACCAGACTGAGCGGGACCGGCTCGACCAGCGGCACGTTCACCGCGCCCGGCAGCACCGGGCCGCCGACGGTGGTCAGCATCGGGTCGCCGTGCCGGGCCAGGTAGCGGGCCGTCTCGTCCACCCCCACCGGCGGGACCCGCGGGGGCGCCGCGTCCAGACCGTGCTCGTCCAGCAGCAGTCGGCCGAGGTCGGCCCACTCGGTGGTCGCCGGATTGCCCGCGCAGATGTCCACCGGATGCCCGACCAGTTCCGCGAGCCGCAGAGCCGGCCGGCCGGCCAGCGGGTGGCCGGCCGCCATCATCACCGAGACCGCCTCCAACCTGACCGGGCGCTGCGCGAGCCGGGCCCGCGCCAGGGCGGGCAGTCCGGCGTAGCGGCCGAACGACACGTCCAGCCGGTGGGCCAGCAGTTCGGTGGCCGCGGCCGCCAGACCTCCGTGGAAGCGGGCCAGCAGCTCGCCCTCCGGCCAGGCGGCGCGGGCCCGTTGGAGCAGCCGGTCGCTGGTGAGGTCCGGGCCGGTGACATCGCTGTTGAGGTCGAGCAGCAGCGGCCGGTGCGCGACACCGGCCAGGATCTCGTCGTGCAGGGCCAGCAGTCGGCGGGCCTTGGGCAGCAACCCGTGCCCGGCGGTGGTGAGTTCGACGCTGCGCGTGGTGCGGAGGAACAGCGTGTCGCCGAGCAGCCGTTCCAGCGTCCGGACATCCCGGCTGAGTGCCTGCTGGGCCACGTGCAGCCGCTCCGCGGCACGGCCGAAGTGCAGCGTCTCGGCGGTCGCGACGAAGCCGCGCAGCAGGCGGGGGTGCAGGTCGTGGGGCATGGCGGCAGGCTAGCAACGCGTGGCCGACCGCGCGGGCGGTGCCGTACGAAGGCCGCCCGGCCCGCATCAACAGCATTCTGTTGTCGATGCGGCGGAACAGGTGTTGGACCGCGAACGACCGGCGGCCCGAGGCTGGAGCCCTTCCCCTCCCCCTCTCTCCCGCGGAGTCCCGTGCTCGCCCCGTACCGACGTCTGTTCTCCCGCCCCGGCACCGTCGCCTTCACCCTGGCCGGACTGCTCGCCCGGCTCTCGATGTCGATGACCGGCGTCTCCCTCGTGGTGCTGATCGCCGAACGGCGCGGCTCCTACGCGCTCGCGGGTGCCGTCGCCGCCGCCGGGCTGGTCGCCGTGGCGATCGGCATGCCGCTGATCGGCCGGCTCGTCGACCGGTTCGGGCAGGCCCGGGTCACCGTCCCGGCGGTGCTGTACAACCTGGTGCCGCTGTGCGGACTGCTGCTCTGCGTCCGCCTCGGCGCGCCCGACTGGACGCTCTACCTCTGCTGGGCGGCCGGTTCCGCGGTGCCGAACCTCGGCGGCATGGCGCGGGCCCGCTGGGCGCACCTGCTCCGCGACGCACCGGAGGACCGGCACCTCGCCAACTCCCTCGAACAGGCCCTGGACGAGCTCTGCTTCATGGCCGGACCGGTGCTCGGCATGGTCCTGTGCACGACGGTCGCCCCGGAGGCCGGGATGCTCGCCGCCGGCGGGGTCGGCGCGGGCGGCGCGCTGCTCTTCGCGGCCCAGCGGCGGACCGAACCGCCGCCGGCCGACCGCCCCGACGCCGCCGCCGTCGCGGACGGACCGCGCTCACCGCTGCGGGTGCCCGCGCTCCGGGTGCTCACCCTGACCTTCCTCAGCACCGGCATGGTCTTCGGCGCGCTCGACCTGACCACCGTCGCGTACGCGGACGCGCTGGGGAACCGGCCGGTCGCGGGCGGGCTGCTGGCCCTGGTGGCGGCCGGCTCCTGCGTGGCGGGGCTGGCGTTCGGCACCCTGCGACCGACCGGCCCCGCGGGTGCCCGCTTCCTGCGGGGCGTGGCGGCGATGGCGGGGCTCCTGCTCCTGCCGCTCGCCGCCGGACTGGGCGGCGCGGGGCTCGCACTGCTCGGGGCGGCCCTGTTCGCGGCCGGCACGGGCACCGCGCCGACCATGGTCACCGGCATGACGCTGATCCAGGAGCTGCTGCCTCAGCGGCAGTTGAACGAGGCGATGGCGATCGCGGTGTCCGGGATCATGATCGGCATATCGACCGGTTCGGCCCTGGCCGGCACGCTCGCCGAGCACGCCGGCCCCGGCGCGGGGTACTGGATCCCGGCGGGGGCGGCGGCGCTCGCCCTGCTGATCGCCCTCGCGGGCCGCCGCCACCTGGGCGCCGGGCCCCGGCCCTCGGGCCGGACGGCCTCCGAACCCACTGTCAGTGGCACGCGCTAGCTTTCGGGGCATGACGACGGCGGCGAGCACCATCGACTACGTCCGGGGCGATGCCACGGCGCCCCTGGGCAAGGGGGTGAAGGTGATCGCGCATGTCTGCAATGACCTCGGGGGGTGGGGGAAGGGATTTGTGCTGGCCGTCTCCCGGCGCTGGGCCGAGCCGGAGGCGGCGTACCGGCGGTGGCACCGGGAGCGCGCGGGGAACGACTTCGGGCTCGGCGCGGTGCAGTTGATCCGGGTGGCGGAGTACCTCTGGGTGGCCAACCTGGTCGGTCAGCGCGGCATCCGGACGGGCCGGTCCTCCGGGCCGCCGGTGCGGTACGAGGCGATCGACACCGCGCTGGCGACCCTCGGCGGGCACGCGCTGGGCCTGGGCGCCTCGGTGCACATGCCGCGGATCGGCTGCGGACTGGCCGGTGGGCGCTGGGAGTCGGTGGAGCCGCTGGTGCGGGCCCGGTTGACGGAACGGGGGGTGCCGGTGACGGTCTACGACCGCGACTGACCGGCCGGCGCGACGGCCGACCAGGTGTACTCGTACTCGGGCAGCGTGTGACCGCCGGGGAAGACGCCCTGCCCGGCCGCGGTGCGCCTGCCGCCGGCACGCTCGTAGAAGGCGATCGCGCGGGTGTTGGCCTGCAGCACCTCCAGGTAGAGGTCGGCCCCGGGGTGCTGTCGGGCGACATGGGCGCGGGCCGCGTCCAGCAGGTCCCCGCCGATCCCGGAGCCGGTCAGCCCGGGGCGGACGTGCAGGTTGTCGAGCAGCACCCGGCCGTCCGGCATCGGGACGAGGTAGGCGAATCCCACGGTGTCGCCCGCCCGTTCGGCGATCAGCAGTTCGGGGGTCGCCTCCGGCGGGCCGTAGTCGACGCTCAGCCGCAGTTCCCAGATCTCGTACCGCTCGCCCGCCAGCCCGTCACCGAGGGCACTGTCGGGGACGATGCCGGTGTACGCGCTGCGCCAGCTGGCGGCGTGCAGTGCGGCGACGGCCTCGGCGTCCCGGGCGTTCCCCCGGCGGATGGTGATGATCACGGAACGAGCCTCTCATCCTGCCTGAACGCGTTCAAGCCCGACCCCGAGGTCATGGCATTCTTTTGAACGCGTTCGAAGAGATTCGAGGAGAGTTCCCGGAGAGCGCGCCCGTGTCGGCACCGGATGCGGAGGGGGCATCCGGTGCCGTCCGTGCCGGCACCGCCTGGGACTCGGCCGATCGGGCTAGGCTCGGGGCCGTGGACGACCTGGCAGCGACGAACGGCCCGAGCGCGACGAACGACGGCAGCGGCACCGACGGCAACGGCACCGACGGCGCCCCCTCGGCGCCCGCCGCACCGACCGCCGAGACACGTGGCAGCCGCGCCCAGCCGAAGACGGACAAGAGCGAGCAGACCCGGGCCCTGATCCTGGAGACCGCGATGCGGCTCTTCCAGGAGCGCGGCTACGAGAAGACCACCATGCGCGCCATCGCCGCCGAGGCGGGCGTTTCGGTCGGAAATGCTTACTACTATTTCTCGGCGAAAGAATTTCTCATCCAGGGTTTCTACGACCGGATGACATATGACCATGCGGCGGACGCCAGGAATCGCATGGCCAATACCCGGGACTTCGCCGAGCGCCTGGAAATCGCCCTGGTCTCCTGGCTCGACACGGCGGCCCCGTACCACGAGTTCGCCGCGCAGTTCTTCCGGACGGCGGCCGATCCGACCAGCGCCCTGAGCCCGTTCTCCAACGAGTCGCACCCGGCCCGGGCCACCGCGGTCGCGCTGTTCCGCGACGTGCTGCAGGGCTCGGACCTGGCACCGAAGCTGGACGCCGAACTGGTCGAGCTGCTGCCCGACGTGCTCTGGCTGCACCTGATGGTCGTCGTCCTCTACTGGGTCTTCGACCGGACCGAGGACACCGAGCGGACCCGGGAATTCGTCCGCCGGTCCACCCCGATGGCGGCCCGGGTGATCAACCTCTCGCGTTATCGGGTGTTCCGGCCGATCGTCCGCGACGCCAAGGGGCTCATCCAGGACTTCATTCTTCCCACCATCGGGAAGACCGCCGTCAAATAGCGCGAAGAAAACGACACGCAGCAGAACGGCACACAGCAGAACGGCCGGCCCGCAGAAAGCGGGCCGGCCGTTCCGGGCAATGGGGCCCGATCAGAATCCGTCGATGTTCCAGGCCGCCAGCGGCGTGCGGAACAGCAGGTCCGCGGCCGCCGCCGCGCCGGGGCGCAGCTCGGTGACCTGCCCGGCCACGGCGAGCCGCGGCAGCGTCTCACCGCCCAGGTAGAGCGCCCCCAGCGCCGAGGCGTCCAGCGCCAGATCGGGCTCGTCGGCCGTCCGGACGCAGCGGCCGGTACCGTCCGCGGCGACCTCGATCGCCCAGCGCCCCGCGACGTAGCCCGCCGGGTCGTCGACCTCCAGCACCGCGCGGCCGGCCGCGCCGTACGTCCGGGCGTTGAACGCGGCCTCGATGTCGAGCACCCGCAGCCACATGTAGTCGGCGTTGTCGACGTGCGGCGTCGCCGCTCGCGGGTCGTTCAGCAGCACCGGCAGCGGGTCGTCCGGGCCGACGTTCTCGACCACGACCTTGCGGACCCAGTCGATCGAGCAGACGAACCGCCACAGCTCGGTGGCCGTGGGCCGGTCGAGGGCGAACAGGTCGACCAGGGTGAGCGTGCAGTTGGGGTAGGAGCCGTCCCACTCGTCGTCGATCCGGTAGACGGCCAGACCGGTCGGGGTGCCGTCGGCGTTCCGGTGGACGGCCGCGAACGGCTCCTTCCAGTCGAAGCCGGGTACCTCGATCTCGCCGGTCTGGCGCTGCCAGGTCAGCTCGTCCCGGGCGATCACGCCGGCCTGGGTGACCCGCCAGCGGTCGAACAGCTCGGGGCCGAGCTTGCGCAGCTCCGCCATCTCCACCAGGTCGATCCGCCCGCCGGGCACGGTGGGCAGGCCGTCCCGCAGGCCGCCGGCCCGGAGCAGGTCGATGTTCCAGCCGTGGCCCCGGGTCGCGGGGCCGAAGCCGTAACGGCCGTAGATGTTGTACTCGGCGGCGATCAGGATCGCGACCGCGGCGCCGCGCTCCCGGGCGGCCTCGAGGTCCCCGGTCATCATCCGGCGGAGCAGACCGCGCCGGCGGTGGGTGGCGGTCACGGTGACGGCGGTGATCGCGTCGGCCGTGACGACCGCGCCGCCGGGGACGGTCAGCTCGGTGTCGAAGCTGCGGAAGGTGGCCACGAACCGGCCGTCGGCCAGGGCCCCGACCATCCGACCCGGCTCCCACTGGCGGCGGCGGAACTCCGTCGCCGAGCCCACGTGCGGGCGCAGGAAGCCCTTGGCGAGCGCCCGGTCCCACGCCTCGACCTCGTCCTCGCCGATCGCGCGGATCTCGATCCCGTCACCCGCGTCGGTCTGCTCCCCCGGTCCGCCGCTGCCCGGCTCCCGGGGCCCGCCGTTCGTCTCGTTGCCCATTCGCCCACCGTACGGCGGGGTTTCGGCGACGGCATCCGATTTATTCCGGTCCTGGACGCCGCCCCTGACGCACCGCCCGGCGCCCCCGGCCCACCACGGCCCCACACGCGAAATCCGGGTGCGGGACGCCCCGGGCCTGCGGAACACTGGCCCGGGTGATCGTGATGCAGCCCGTGCTCGACTACTGGGACTCCGACGGCTTCGAACTCTGGCCGGTCGCCGAGGTCGACCCGTACCTGACGCTGCACGGCCGGCTCACTCCGGCCGAGGTCGGCACGGCGGTGATGCGCATCGTCGGCTTCAACGATCTCGACCCCGAGCCCTGGGAGCGCCCCCGCCGCCCGCCCCGCCCGCGCGAGCCCCTCGACTCCTTCCTGCACGGGCTGCTCACCTTCGACTCGCTGTACGCGGCCGGCGGGCTGCGGGTGACGGACAGCGCCACCGGCACCACCTTCCTGCCGGGCTGCTGTGCGGGGATCGACGAGTGGCGCGACTGGTTCGACGTCCTCGACGACGGCGGCGCGACCTTCTTCGGGCACGACCCCGTCGCGCAGGTCGAACGCGCGGGCGACACCGTCCGCCTCCTCGTCGACGCGGAGTCGGGCGACGCACCGGTGATCGAGCTCCCGGCCGCCGAGGCCCGCCGCCTCCTCGCCGGCGTCGAGCGCGACCTGACGGCCTTCCTCGCCCTGGCCGCCGGGTGGGCCGCCCACCACCTGCCCGGCCACGCCGGCCCGGTCACCACCGCCCTCGCCCACGCCCTGGACCTGCGGCCGCCGACGCCCTGAGGGGGCGCGGAACGCCCTCGGGACCTGTAGGTTCCCAACGCCGATGCCATGAGAGTGACCACGTGACCAGCGGCTTCGAACCGTTCTCAACCGGATGTCAGAGCTCCGGATTACCAGGGCCGTGACAGATCCTCGTGATCGCGGTACTGCCTCAGGACGACACTCCGTAGCAGGTGGCGATCGCGGCGGCGCGGTCGCGCAGGGAGTCGCGCAACCACTGCGGGGCCAGGGCCTCCGCGTTCGTGCCGAGGTGCCACACCGCCCATTCGGCGTGTCTCGGATCCTGGAAGGTCACCTCCAGCCGCAGCCGGCCGTCCACGTCGGCTTCCTCGGCAAGGACCGCCAGCGCGGTGCCCACCAGGTCCTCCCGCCGCGCCGGGTCCACCCTCACCAGCACGGTGACTTGGTCGCCGCCGGTCCGGAACTGCCTGCTGCGTTCCTGCCAGGCCCGGTCCAGATCGACCCGGTCCGGCCGCTGTGCCGGTTCGGCGAGTTCCTCGGCGGCCAGGATGCGGGACAGCCGATAGGTGCGGTCGGCGCCGGACCGCGTGGCCAGCAAGTAGCCCCGGTCGCGCACGGTGACCAAGCCGATCGGGTCCACCGTGCGCCACTCCGGGGTCCGGTCCGCAGCCGCGTAGTGGATCCGCAGCTTGTGTCCGGTGAACACCGCGCGCAGGACCTCGGCCACGACGGTGTCGGGCACCTCCTCGCCAACCAGTCGACGTGAGAGGAGGTCGGTCTCCGGGTCGACGAGCAGTCGCTGAGCCGCGCCGGCCGCGGTGTCCCGATAGCTCTCGGGCAGCGCGTCGACCACCTTGAGCATCGCCGAAGCGAGCGCCGAACCGAGGCCGAATGCCTGCGCGCCGCGCCGCGATCCGGCGACCAGCAGAGCAAGGGCCTCGTCGTGGTTCAGTCCGGTGAGCTCGGTCCGGAAACCGGGCAGCAACGCGAAACCGCCGTGCCGACCGCGTTCGGCGTAGACCGGGACACCGGCCGCGGACAGCGCCTCGATGTCGCGCAACACGGTGCGGGTGGACACCTCCAGCTCCCGGGCCAGCGTGGCCGCGGACAGCCGACCGTGCTGCCGCAGCAGCAGCACCAGCGAGACCAACCGATCGGCGCGCACACGAAAACGCTACCGGGATACACGACACACGATGTCGTGATTCGTTGGGAGGCTTCAGTACGACAAGATCCACCGCACACAAGAGGTGACCCGCATGGCACACGCCATCGTCAATCCGAACGGCCTGCACGACCCGGTCCCGTTCGGCTACAGCCACACCGCCACCGTCCCCGCAGGTACGGAACTGGTGCTCGTCGCGGGTCAGTACGGATCGGGCCCGGACGGCGCAGTCGTCTCCACCGACTTCGCCGAGCAGGTGAAGCAGACGTTCCGCAACATCGGCACCGCCCTGGCCGCCCATGGGCTCGACCTCAGCCACGTCGTCCAGCTCAGGACCTATGTGGTGAACCACGATGTCAGCAAGCTCGGGCCGATCGCCGGGGCCGTACAGGAGGGCTGGGGTACGAAGCCGCCCACGCAGACCCTGGTCGGTGTCGCGAGCCTGGCCACGCCTGACGTGCTGTTCGAGGTCGAGGCGCTCGCCGCCCGGCCCTGACGCGCCGCCACCCGCATCCGGACTGCTCGAACCGACGCGCTTGGCGGTTCGGCATCGGGGCGGCGCAGCAAGGTGAACAGCGCCGTCGGACACGAAGGTCCGGGCAACACGTCGCGCTGGTGAGGGACCGCCTCGCAGGCGGGTGATGGCGGCGGACAGCGATTCTCGATCCCGTGCCGGACCGGCCGACCGGATGCCGTCGCGACCGGGAGAACGACACGGGATCGAGAACCGGCGGCGGCCGGTCAGGGGCGGGCGTAGAAGTCCGGGGTGCCCATGATCCAGAGGCTGGCCTGTTTGATCGGCATCCCGACCCGGGGGGCCTCGATCATCTGGTCGTCGCCGATGTAGAGGCCGACGTGGTGGATGTCGGCGGCGCGGCCGGTGGCGCTCCAGAAGACCAGGTCGCCGGGGCGGAGCTGGCGGTAGGTGACCGGGGTGGACTGCGCGTACTGGTCGGCGGCGAAGTGGTTGAGCCGCTTGCCGCCCTCGCGCCAGGCCATCATGGTCAGCCCGGAGCAGTCGTAGCCGGCCGGGCCCTCGCCGCCCCAGATGTAGGGCAGGCCGATCCTGGCGCGGGCGAAAGCCACGGCGGAGGCCGCGCTCTCCGCGGACCAGGGCCGCCCGGCCGGGGGTGCGGCGGCGGCCTGGCCGGTCTTCGCGGGGCCGGAAGCGGGGGTGGAAGCGGGGGTGGAGGCAGCGGCGGAAGCGGCGGCGGCAGCTGCAGCGGCCTCGGCGGCGGCCCGTTCGGCGGCCGCCTTCTCCGCCGCCGCCAGCTCGGCCGCGGCCCGTTCCGCCGCCTCGCGTTCGGCGGCGGCCTTCTCCGCGGCCGCGCGTGCCGCCGCCTCCGCCTCCCGAGCCGCGATGGCCTCCAGCGCCTCGCGCCGCTGCCGCTCCAGTTCGACCGTGGTGTGGCGGGCGGCCGCCAGTTCGGCGAGCAGTTGTTCGCGCCTCAGGCCGGTGGCCGCGACCTGGTTCTGCTGGTCCGTCAGCCGGGCCTCGGCCTGCTCCCGGGCGGCGCCGACCGCCGCGGCGGCCCGTTCGGCGGCCTC
>NZ_JZWY01000181.1:0-4001 GCF_000966955.1 Streptomyces sp. NRRL S-495 | reverse complement strand
CGGCCGCGGTGCGCGCGGCGGCAGCGGCCCGGCCGGCCCCGGCGGCCGTGGAGACGGCCGCGTCGAGGATCTGCCGGGAACGGTCGCTGGCGACCCCGACCACGGCGGCCCGGTCCCCCGCCTCGCGCGGGCCGCGCGCGCCGAGCAGGGCGTTGATCGCGGAGAGCTCGGCGCTGGTGCCCTGCCGGTACGTTTCGGCAGCCAGGGCCGCGGCGTCCTCGGCGGCGGCGGACCGTTCGGCCTCGGCGGCCGCCGACCGGTCGGCTGCGGCGGACTCCTCGGAGCGGGCCCGGGTGAGGGCCAGCTGGGCGCCGTTGTACGCCTCGACGGCCTGTTCGGCGGTCCGGGCGGCGGTGTCGAGTTCGGCCCTGGCGGCGGTGAGGCCGGCCTCGATGGCGGCGACCGAGCCGGCCGTGGCATCGGCCTCGGCCCGGGACCGGTCGATCTCCTCGGCGGAGGGGTAGGCCGCTTCCCCGGGTGCCCCGGCGGAACCGGGCTCGCCGGAAGAGCTGGGAGAGCCGGAGGAGCCGGGCCCGGACGGTTCGGCGGCCGCACTGGGCTCGCCCGGCTCCACCGGGGCGGCCGCCGCGACGGGAAGCAGCCCGAGCAGGGCGGTGAGGGACAACAGGAGGGTCGGCAGGAATCTGCGCGCCACGATTCATCCCTTCGAACGGTCACGAGGGAGCGGCCGCGCACCCGCGCCGCGGTGCGGCCGGGGCGGCGACGGGACCGGGGAGGGCGGGGGCCGAGCGGCTCCGGCGGATCGCCGGTCCGTCTCCCGCCCACCGCCTGTCCGGCGCCGACAGGTGCGGCAAAACATCCCATTCCGTGACAAGACGGTCACTGCTCGCCATGTTCTCAAGCGGGGCGGGTTTCACACCTCAAGTCCGCACCGCCGGCCGGGTGACCATCTGATGATCCGACCGCAGAACGGCCCCAGCCGGGCGGTCAGGGTATACGAACTAACGGCTCATCCGACGCGTCCGCGGCCGCAACCAGCGGTGTCGCCCCGGACGGAGGGGCTGCCCGGTCGGCCGGACGGCGTAGGTCCGGCCCCGGCCGGCCCGGACGGTGCGACGGCGCCGCTGGGACCCGCCCCGCGGCCCCGTCTGATCGGCCGGCCCGCCGTAGCCGCCCGACCCGCCGTACGCCGCCCCGTTGCCGGCGGCGCCGCCGTTGCCGTTCGCCCCGGAGGTCCGGTGGCTGCCCGACGGGTGCTCACCGCCCACCGCCGAGCGTCGGTCGGCCAGCCGCGCGGAGCGCCGGGCCAGCGCCCGGGCGGTGTGCGCGTCCAGGTGCGCGCTGGCCCGGGCGGCCATCCGCTCGGCCACCCGGTGGGCGGCCGGGTGGTTGGCCGACACCTTGTCCGGCGCCCCGGCGATCAGGTCGAAAAGCCAGGTACGGGCGATGTCCGCGCGCCGGTGCAGACGACGCTCGCGCCGGAGTGCCCGGGCCCGGCGGCGCGGGCGCCCGGCGTACCGCCAGCGCGCCCAGGGACTGCTCGGCCGGGCCAGCCGGATCGCGCCGACCCAGGAGAGGCCGGGCACCATGATGCCGAGCAGGCCGGTCCACATCTTGCCCTTGAGCAGGGTGACGACCATGGCCAGCGCGTTCACCGAGATCACCGTGACCAGGCCCCACCTGGTCTCCCCGGTGGGCTCCGCGCCGAGCGGCACGTAGCCGACCAGCAGCAGGCCGGTGAAGAGGATGCCGAAGATCACCGCGTCCACCGACTTGCGGCCCTGCTCGCTCCAGTAGACGTCGTCCAGGTGCAGGATCAGCGCGAACTCGTCCAGCACCAGACCGCAGCCGATGCCGAAGAGCAGGCCGAAGAGGTCGATCCACGGGTGGCCGCCGTAGGTGGCGAACACCCCGATGCCGCCGACCAGCAGGAAGCCCAGGCCGAAGACCATGTGGTGGATGTGCAACCCGCCGGGCGTCACGTTGCCGGGCCACCAGCGGACCTGGGCCCTGATCATCCGCACGCTGAACCGGATGAAGACGAACGAGGTGATGAACCCGACCAGCAGCAGGAACAGCGGTTGCTTGTGCGCGTCGACGATGTGCTCGCGGTAGCCGTCCAGCAGTGTGGTCATGCGTCTTACCTTCGTTCCTGGTGCTGCGTGCGGTCTGCCACGACATGGCCCGGAGGCCAACGATCGGCGTCAGAAGCCGCGGGTGCGCTTGGCCGCCCGGCGCGGGATCACCGGAGCGAGCGACGGCCGCTCGACCCCGACCGGGAGCTTCATGAAGAGCCGGGCGATCTCCCCGCCCAGGTTCACCCCGATGGCCAGCGCCAGGGCGATCGCCGCCGCCCTGGTGATCTGGACCAGGCCGCCGCTGGGGTGGCCCTGGGCGAACGACAGCATGCCGAGGTAGAGCGCCGAACCGGGCATCAGCGGCCCGATCGCGGCGGTGACGTACGGCAGCGCGGAGCCGTTGCGGTAGCGCGCCATCAGCTGGCCGAAGAGGCCGACCAGGCCGGCCGCCACACCGGTCGCGACGATCGGCGAGAGCTGGGCGTTGTAGGCCAGCACCCCGTAGCTGGCCCAGCCGATGCCGCTGTTCAGGGTGACCAGGGCCAGCGAGCGCCGGTCGGTCTGCAGCAGCATCGCGAAGGCGCAGGTCAGCACCAGCGCCGCGACCATCTGGACCGGCGGGTAGCTGATCCCGACCAGCGACTCGTCCGGCTTGAGCTTCGCCTGGAAGCCGACCCCCAGGTAGAGGATCAGCATCACGCCGATGACGATGCCCGCCACCAGGTAGATCACCTCCAGCAGCCGGGCCGCGGCGGTGATGTAGAAGCCCGTCAGACCGTCCTGCACCGCGGCGACCAGGGCGCGCCCGGGCAGCAGCGCGAACAGCCCGCCGGTGATCACCACCGAGCCGCGCAGGCCCAGGTCGTTGAAGGAGAGCACGATGCCGGAGGCCGCGGCCGGCATCGCGGCCAGCACGAACTGGTAGAACTCCGGCAGGCCGCGACGGGCGATCAGCGAGGCCAGCCGGTCGCCGAGCACGGCGGCGACGAAGGCGCTGAGGAAGACCAGCCAGGCCTTGTCGTCGATCCGCCCGCCGACCAGGAAGGTCGCCGCGCCGGCCAGCAGACCGGTGTTCAGGGCGAGCATCCAGGCCGGGTACGGATGGCGGTTGCGGCGGATCAGCGCGAGCCGGCGGTAGGCGTCGTTGACGCTCACCCGCTCGGCGGTGATGTCCGCGACCAGCTCGTACACCGCGTTCAGCCGGGTGTAGTCGGAGGTGCGGCGGCGCACCACCCGGTCGGCGGTGATCGGCGGCTCGACCAGCGAGGGCTGGTGCGAGATGCCGATCAGGGTGAAGGTGACCTGCGGCTCGCAGCGGTCCAGCCGGTAGGCGTGCGCGATGCCGAGCATGGCCGCCTCGACGTCCTCGGCGGCCTCGCCACTGGCCAGCAGCAGTTCGCCGATGCGCAGGGTCAGGTCGAGGACGCGCGGGACGTTGCGGCCGGCGGCGACCGAGGGGTGCAGCTCGCGGGCGGTCCGTTCGAAGGCCGGGCGCTCGGACATCGGGGTGCGCAGCAGGGTGCGCATCCGGTCCGGCCACGGCGCCTCACCGGGCGCGCCGGGACTGAGGGCGCCGACCGGGATGCCGAGCGGCGGGGTGTAGCCGGCGGCCCGCCACTCCTCGGGGGTGAGGGTGTCCTCGGCCACCGAACGGCGGCGGCGGCCCGGGGCGGCCGGTTCGCCGTCGGCCGGCACCGCCTCCACCGGCCGGGCGTCGGACGGCGGCGCGTCCGACGGCGGCGCGGCGGATTCCGGCTCGGGACCGGGCTCGGCTTCGGGCTCTGGCTCGGGTGCCAGCAGGCCCCTGGTCTCGGGCGCGGGCAGGAGGAGCGGGATCTCCACGGTCGGTTCGACGACCGGGGCGGGGTGCCCGAGCAGGCCCTCGGTGGGCGGCGCGGCGGACGGGTGGAGCGGACGCGCCTCCGCGGCGGGCCGGGACTGCGGCCGGGGCGGTCGACCGAC
>NZ_JZWY01000180.1:0-11764 GCF_000966955.1 Streptomyces sp. NRRL S-495 | reverse complement strand
CCCCGGCCGCCCCTGGCCTTCTTGCCGCCGCCCGGCCGGCCCCGCTTCGGCACTTCCGCTCCTTGCCGCCCCTGGCGCTGCCGGTCCCCCGGGCCGCCGTTCGATCTCCGGATACACCATGCCCGATCGAACTGCCGGACGCACATGTACGGGACGGCGGGCCCGGACGGGTGCGGACGCCTACCCGGCGCGGTGGCGGCCGCCGGCCCCGGCGGCCGGCGCCGCGGCGCGGTCGGGGCGCGCGGCGTCGACGGCCGGAGCGGCCCGGCCGGAGCGCCGGGCAGAGCGCCGGGCGCGGAGCAGTTCGACGGCCACCGGGACCACCGAGACCAGCACGATGCCGACCAGGATCGCCTCGATGTTGTCCCGGACGAACGGGATCTGCCCGAGGAAGTAGCCGAGCACCGTGACGCCCGCGCCCCAGAGCACGCCGCCGATGATGTTGAAGAGGACGAAGACGCGGTAGTTCATCGCGCTCACCCCGGCGACGACCGGGGTGAAGGTGCGCACGATCGGCACGAACCGGGCCAGCACGATCGCCTTCGGGCCGTGCCGGTCGAAGAAGGCGGCCGCCTTCTCCACGTTCTCCTGCTTGAACAGCCGGGAGTCGGGGCGGCGGAACAGGCCCGGTCCGACCTTCCGCCCGAACAGGTAGCCGACCTGGTCGCCGGCCACCGCCGCCACCACAATCAGCGCGCAGACCAGCCAGAGCGGCTGGTGCAGATAGGTGCCGCCGGCCACCAGCAGACCGGTGGTGAAGAGCAGCGAGTCGCCCGGGAGGAAGAAGCCGATCAGCAGGCCCGACTCGGCGAAGACGATGGCCAGGATGCCGATCAGCCCGAAGGTGGAGATCAGATAGGTCGGATCGAGCCAGGACGGGCCGAGGGCGAGGCTGGTCACGGGGCGGACTCCTGAGGGCCTGAAGGGTCGACTCTTGGCAATGAAACAGTAAAGCATTCACCAAGAAACCTTCGAACATCCCTGGTCCGGGCAGCAGTCGGACAATCATCCGGGTACCACCATCGGGCGAATCCTCGGCCATTCGGTGGAGTTCCTCCCGGGCCCTGATGAATCCTGGTCGTGCGACGTCAGGCAACGGCGCTGCGGAGCGGCCACTCCGGAACGCGCCACCATTCGCACTCCACCCTCAGGGAGACCATCGTGTCCCGTATCCGCGCAGCCGCCGCCGTCACCGCCCTCGGGGCCTTCCTCCTCGCCGGCATCGGCGCCGCCCACGCCGACAACGGCGCCGGCGCGGACCACCACTCCAACAGCAGCGTGGTGAGCAACACCGGCTCCGGCAACATCATCGGCAACGTCCACGGCAACGTGGTCGGCACCCAGCAGACCGCCACCGGCTCGGGCGCCAGCAACCAGAGCAACACCCTCGCGGCGACCGGGAACGCCGGCAACATCGGCGCCCTGCAGGGCAACGGCAACCTCGCCGCCCTGTTCGCCCCGCACATCGGCGGCTGAGCGACGCTCCGCCCCTGAGCACATCCGCCGATCGCGGCCGGGTGGGCGCCCCACGCCGGCGGGGTGCCCGCCCGGCCGCGTCGTTGACCAGCGGGAACAGCGCGAACGCCGCTCCGCCGACCCTGGACAGCCGAAGCTACCCCCGATTAACTTGTGGGGCCATCGGCGGGCCGCCCGGCCGCGCCGTGCCGGGCACGTCGAAGGGAGCGCCGCCGTGCGCCGCACCGTGTTCACCGAGGACCACGAGGCCTTCCGCGAGACCATCCGCGACTTCATCGCCAACGAGGTCGTCCCCGTGTACGAGGAGTGGGAGGCCGCGGGCCATCCGCCGCGCGACTTCTACCGCACGCTGGGCGCGCTCGGCGTCTACGGCATCGAGGTGCCCGAGGAGTACGGCGGCGCGGGCGAGAGCGGCTTCAAGTACCAGGCGGTGGTGGCCGAGGAGACCGCGCGCGCCGGCGTCGGCTTCGGGTCCTCGGGCGTGCACACCGGCCTGGTGCTGCCCTACCTGCTGGAGTACGCCAACGAGGAGCAGAAGGCGCGCTGGCTGCCCGGCTTCGTCTCCGGCGACATCATGACCGCGATCGCGATGACCGAGCCGGGCGCCGGTTCCGACCTCGCCGGCATCTCCACCACCGCCCGGCTCTCCGAGGACGGCACCCACTACGTCCTCAACGGCGCCAAGACCTTCATCACCGGCGGCGTCCTCGCCGACCTCGTCCTAGTGGTCTGCCGCACCTCGCCGTACGACCCGGACAACCGCCGGGCCGGGCTCTCCATCCTCTGCGTGGACACCACCTCCCCTGGCTACACGGTCGGCCGCAAGCTCCAGAAGATCGGCCTGCGCAGCTCGGACACCGCCGAACTGGCCTTCGCCGACGTCAAGGTGCCGGTGGAGAACCTGCTCGGCGACGAGGGGAAGGCGTTCAGCTACCTGACCCACAACCTGGTGCAGGAACGGCTGGCGATCGCGGTCGGCGCCTACGCGGCCGCCGCGGCGGCGGTGCGGTTCGCGGTGCAGTACGTCAAGGACCGCAAGGTGTTCGGGAAGACGGTCGCCGAGTTCCAGAACACCAAGTTCACCCTGGCCGACTGCGAGTCGCAGGTGATGGCGCAGCAGTCGATGGTCGACCGCGCGCTGGAGCTGTACCAGGACGGCGAACTGACGGTCGCGGACGCCGCGGCGGCGAAGCTGTTCTGCACCGAGTCGGCGTCCGGCGTGATCGACAAGTGCCTGCAGCTGCACGGTGGTTACGGCTACATCCTGGAGTACCCGATCGCCCGGCTCTACACCGACAACCGGGTCTTCCGGATCTACGGCGGCACCAGCGAGGTCATGCGCAGCATCGTCGCCAAGTCGCTCGGCCTGTAGCCCGGCCGGCCCGCCGTCGGTGTTCGCCCCTCCATGCGGAGGGGCGAACACCGACGGCGGGCGAACGGCCTCGGCCCGGTGATCAGTTGGGCGAGTGGTGCTCGGTGCGCCAGGCCTCCCAGCCCGCCGAGGACGCCACCTTGGCCTCGTGCAGGGCCCGCTGGGCCAGGGCCGTCGGCGGGGTGTCCAGCCGCCGCATCCAGTCGCGGCCGGCCGTGGCCAGCGCCGCGCACACCATCACCGCACCCGCCGTCCCGAACAGCGCGCCGATGCCCGTGAGCACCGCGCCGCCGGCCAGCAGCGAGCGGTTGACCTGGAACCCGCTGAAAGAACGCTCGTTGGTCGCCATGCCCTCCACCATGGGTGCAGTCGGCCGCCTCCGCACGCCGAGCGCGTCCACATGCGTCCACACGTGTCCCCGCGCGGGCGCCGCTCGGCATGCGGGCGCGGGGCGGGTCCGGGACGCTGGGCCGCAAGGGCTCCCCCCGGCGCGGCCGCCGTCCCGCGGCGCCGCGGGACGGCACGGCGGAGCGACAGCAGAACGGCAGGAGGACGCGCGATGGTCGATCTCGAACAGCTCGTCGCGGAACACGCGGCCAGGGCCGCCGAGAGCCCGCACGGCCGCAGCGCCCATCTGGTGCTGCACGACGGGGTCCTGCGGCAGACCGTGATCGCCCTGACCGCGGGCACCTCGCTCGACGAGCACAACGCCCCGGCCGCCGCCAGCCTCCAGGTGCTGCGCGGACGGGTGTCGCTCACCGTCGCGGGGCGGCGCGAGGAACTCTCCGCCGGTCAGCTGCAGACCGTCCCGCAGGAGCGGCACGGCCTGCTCGCGCACATCGACTCGGTGGTGCTGCTGACGGCCGTCACCGCCTGAGGCTCAGCCGGTGGGCCCGTGCCACTGCGGGCCGTCCGCCGGGCCGTTCGCCGGGGCGGCCTTCGGCTTCAGCACCGAGCCGCCGACCAGCTCCAGCCCGCGCAGGAAGTCCTGCCCGCGGGGTGCCAGGTCGGGGGTGGCCAGCCACTGACCGGCCAGGCCGACCAGCAGTGCCTGGTAGAAGATGCCCCGGGACAGCTCCTCCTCGGTGTCCGGCACCTCGGGCAACCCCTGGAACAGCGCCGACAGTCCGAGCCGCCCTTCCTTCTGGATCCCGGCGAGCGCCTCCCGCAGTTCGGGCACCCGGTCCGCCTGCAGCATCACCTCGAACTGCGAGGCCCAGAGGCCGCGGTGCTCGGCGATGGTCCCGAGCACACCGTCCCAGACCGCGACGAAGCGCTCCGCCGGGTCGTCGGACGCCTCGCTCGCCCGCGCCACCACCGCCGCCAGCACGGAGCCCCACTCCTCCGTGGCCTCGATCAGCGCCGCGTTGAGCAGCGCCTCCTTGGAGCCGAAGTGGTAGCCGATCGCCGCCAGGCTGACGCCCGAGGCGGTGGCGATGTCCCGGGCGGTGCTGCGCGCATAGCCCTTCTCGAAGAGGCATTGCTTGGCGCCGGCCATGAGGTCCTCACGATTTCCCATGCGTGCATGCTACGTCCGATCAAGACGTTTGTCTTGCACGCATGTCTCGCACATACGTCTAGTACGAAAGTCTCGCACGATCGATTCAGACGCTCGTACTAGACAAACGTCTGACACGCCCGTACCGTCTTCCTCATGACCGCCACCACCGGCCGCGCAGGCCGTCGCGAATGGATCGGCCTCGCCGTCCTCCTGCTCCCGACCCTCGTCCTGACCATGGACATGGGCGTCCTCTTCTTCGCCGTCCCCTACATCTCCACCACGCTGGCGCCGAGCGGCACCGAGCAGCTGTGGATCATGGACATGTACTCGTTCCTGCTGGCCGGGCTGCTCATCACCATGGGCGCGCTGGGTGACCGGATCGGCCGCCGCCGGCTGCTGATGATCGGCGCGACCGGATTCATCGGCGCCTCGCTGCTCGCCGCCTACGCGGACGGCGCCGGCCAGCTGATCGCCGCCCGCGCCCTGCTGGGCGTCGCCGGGGCCACCGTGATGCCCTCGACCCTCGCGCTGATCCGCAACATGTTCCACGACCCCAAGCAGCGTCAGATCGCGCTCGGCGCCTGGGGCGGCATCCTCACCGCCGGCGCCACCCTCGGCCCCGTCGCGGGCGGTCTGCTGCTCGACCACTTCTGGTGGGGCTCGGTCTTCCTGCTCGCCGTCCCGGTGATGGCCCTGGTCCTGCTCGCCGCCCCGGCCCTGCTCCCCGAGTACCGCTCCCCGCAGCGCGGCGGCTTCGACCTGCTCGGCGCCGTCCTCTCGACGAGCGCCGTCCTGCCCCTGGTCTACGGCGTCAAGACGCTCGCGGTGGACGGCTGGGACCCGGTCGCCGCGCTCGCCGTCCCGGTCGGCCTGCTCCTGGTCGGCGCGTTCTACTGGCGCCAGCGCACCGCCGCCAACCCGCTGCTCGACCTCGCCCTGTTCCGGATCCGCGCCTTCAGCGGGGCGATCACCGTCAACACCGTGGCGATGTTCGCGATGATGGGCTTCACCCTCTTCACCTCGCAGTACCTGCAGCTGGTCAAGGGCATGAGCCCGCTCACCGCCTCGCTCTGGTCGCTCGTCCCCAGCGTGGGTGTCGGCGCGGCCGTCGGTCTCAGCTCGGCGCTCGCCGGGAAGGTCCGCCCGGCGGCGATGATGGCCGGCGGCTTCCTGATCGGCGCGACCGGCTTCGCGATGATGACCCTGGTCGGCCCGGACTCGCCGCTGGCGCTCATCCTCACCGCGGCCGGCGTGCTGGCCGCCGGCACCGTCGGCACCATGACGCTCACCGCCGAGATGGTCGTCTCCGCCGCCCCGATCGAGCGGGCCGGCGCCGCCTCCGCCACCTCCGAGACCGCCGTCGAGCTCGGCAGCTCCCTCGGCATCGCCCTGCTGGGCGCGGCCGGCGCCGCGGTCTACCGCTCCCGGCTGGACGGCGCCCTCCCGGCCGGCCTGGACGGCGAAGCCGCCCGTACCGCGCAGGACACCCTCGGCGGCGCCGTCACCGTCGCCGCCCAGTTGCCCGGCCGGCTCGGCACCGACCTGCTCGCCACCGCCCGGGCCGCCTTCACCGACGGCCTGCACGTCGCCGCCGTGGTCGGCCTGGTCCTCGCGGTCGGCGCCTCCCTCCTCGCCTACCGCCTGATGCGCCACCTCCCCGCCGCCGCCCCGGTCGCCAAGACCCCCGAGCCCGCCACCGTCTGACCCACCCGCTCCACCCGGTCCCCCGCACGCGCGTCATCGCAGCCCCCGCCCACCCCGGGCGGGGGCTGCCGCGTTCGGCCGAACAGCCTTGCGGCCGTTCGCCGGTGCGGGGCCGCGCCGCGTGCCAGGCTGCAGGGATGAGCGACGACGGTGTTCACGGGCGGGTGCGGGCGAGCTACGACACGGTGGCGGAGGAGTACCGGAAGCGGATCGGGGGCGAGCTGGCGTTCAAGGTGATGGACCGGGCACTGCTCGGGGTGGTGCTGGAGGAGGCCGCCGGGGGGACGGTGGCGGACCTGGGGTGCGGGCCGGGGCACATCACCGGCTGGCTGGGCGAGCGGGGGGCCGCGGTCGGGGTGGACCTGTCGCCCGCGATGGTGGCGGTCGCGCGGCGGGAGCACCCCGGGGCGGAGTTCCGGGTCGGCGACCTGCTGGCGCTGCCCGCCGCCGACGGGGAGTTCGCCGCCGCGGTGGCGCTCTACTCGGTGATCCACCTCGAACCGGGCGAGCTGCGGCCCGCCTTCGAGGAGATGCGACGGGTGCTGCGGCCGTCCGGGGTGCTGCTGGTCTCGTTCCACCGGGGCACCGGGGTGAAGACCCTGGACGAGTGGTGGGGCCACCGGGTGGACGTGGACTTCCGCTCCCTGGAGCCCGACCACGTCGCGGACCTGCTGACGGAGGCCGGCTTCACCGTCACCGCCCGGCTGGAGCGCGACCCGTACCCCGAGGAGGCGCCGACCCGCCGCGGCTATCTGCTGGCCCGTCGGACCTGACCGGACGGGCGGCGGGCGGGCGTCCCGCACCCTCGGTCGTCCGCCCGCGCGGCACCTGGTTTTTGACCAGCGTTTCCCGGCCGGTGTATACGTTCGCCGCTGCGGACAGGCATACTGGCCAGGACGGGCGCTTTGCCCAACTGTGACGTATCACTCTAGACGAGAAGGGACCGGTGGCCAGGGATGCTGCGTAACGGTCTTGAGCCCTGGCACGTGCTTGTGGTGCTGGCTGTCGTGATCCTGCTGTTCGGGTCGAAGAAGCTGCCGGAGATGGCCCGCGGCCTCGGCAAGTCGATGCGAATCCTCAAGGCGGAGACAAAGGCGATGCGCGAGGACGACACTCCCGCCGCCGACGCCGCGCCGGGTACCGCCCAGAGCACCGCTGCCCCGGCCCAGCCCGCCGCCGAGCAGCCCCGCCCGGCCGCCGTCAACCCGACCAACGTGACCAAGGCCACCGAGGCACCCCGGTCCACCACCGCCTGATCCGCGGCGGTACGAAGCCGACCGAAGCCCCCGCCCGAACGGCGGGGGCTTCGTCGTGTCCGGCACCGGCCGCAGTCCCGGTGCTCGACTCCCGGTCCCGGTGCTCGGACCTCGGCCCGAACAGCCCGCACCGGACAGCCCGGACGGAGCAGCCCGGGCGGCGGGCCGCGCCGCGCCGGGGCAGGCTGGCCGGGATGTCCGCGAACCAGCAGCCGCCGACGACCCCGCCCCTGGTGCACCCCGACCTGCGGGCCTGGGGACTGCTGCTGGGCTCGTTCGCCCTGCTGATGCTCGGCTACTTCACCCTGCCGCTGCGCGCCCTGGGCGACGACCGCCCGCTGCTGAGCTGGGTGCTCTTCGCCGCGGTGCTGACCCTGCTGACCGGGCTGCTACTGGCCCGGATCGTCGACAGCATCCGCGGCACCGGCCGCCGTCCCGGCGTCTGGCTGGCCTTCCTGATCTGCTTCTCGCTGACCGTCTTCGCCGGCACCTACTACGTCATGGCCGACAGTCCGGGCGAGTTCCACGGGCTGGTGACCCGTCTGGACGCGCTGTACTTCACGGTCGTCACGATGGCGACCATCGGCTACGGCGACATCACCGCGGCGGGTCAGGGGCCGCGGCTGGTGGTGCTCCTGCAGATCGTCTACAACTTCGTCTTCCTCGCGGCGGCCGCCGGCGCCCTGAGCCGGACCGTCCGCTCCGGGATGGAAGTCCGCGCCCACCGCGCCGAGGACGACCCCGGTCCCCTTCCCGGCCACCGGCTCGGTCACGGCCACGGCCACGGCCACGGCGGCAAACCGGGCCCCGGCCTGGGCCAGGGCCGGCGCAGCCGGGGCCTCCTGCGCGGCCGCAAGCACCACCGTGACGGCGGCGGGCACGCGGGCGGTGGACACGACGGCGGCGGGCATGAGGGCGGTGGCCGCGGCAGCGGTGGGCACGAGGGCGGCTAGGAACGGCTGGTGTCGATCACACAGAACCGGTTGCCGTCCGGGTCAGCGAGCACCACGAAGTCCGGATCCTCCGGGTAGAGGTCCCAGTCGACCCGGCTCGCGCCCAGGCCGACCAGCCGCTCCACCTCGGCCGCCTGGTCCGCCGCGTCGGTCGCGTAGAGGTCCAGGTGCACCCGCGGGTGCTCCTGCGGTGGGGTGGCGCTCCGGCCGAGTGCCACCTGCACCCCGGGGGCGCCGTCCGCCGGGACGAGCACCACCCAGTCGTCCCCGGCCTCACCGTCCCGGGGCGTGTACCCCAGTGCCTCGCCCCAGAACGCCGCCGCGCGGCCGACGTCCACCACTCCGAGCACCACCGAACCGACTCTCAGCATGCCGCCGATTGTGCCCGACCGGCCCGAGCCGTTCGCGGCCCGGGCCGGGCGGCGCACGCTCAGGCCGGGACGAGGCCCGGCTCGCCGGCCACCACCGCCCAGGAGGCGGAGGTCCGCACCGGCGACTCCCGGACGGCGATGCTGTCGACCGTCCGGGCGTCCGTCAGCCACCGCTCGCGGTCCACGTCCAGGCGCAGATAGCCGCGGCGCAGGCCCTCGAAGTACCGGACATGCGGGTTGAGCGTGGGGTTGAGCGCCTTGAGCGGCGCGTCGAACGCGACCGGGAAGTCCGAACTGACGCTGGTCGCCGTGAACTCGACGGCGACCGGCGCGGCCGCGAGGTCGTCGCGGTCGATCCGCAGGTCGCTGAACCAGGAGGAGTGGATGTCACCGGCCAGCACCACGGGGTTGGCCACCGCCGCGTCCCGCAGGAAGCGCAACAGCCGGGTGCGGGCCGGGTCGTAGCCGTCCCACTGGTCGAGGTTGGCGAGCGGCGGCAGCGGGTGGGCCGGGTCCAGGAAGTTGGGGAAGCGGATCTGGCTCATCATCACCTGCTGGGCGATGACGTTCCAGCGCGCCCGGGAGCCGGACAGGCCGCGGCGCAGCCACTCCTCCTGCTCGGCGCCGGTCAGGGTGCCGGCGGTGTTGCCCAGGCCGTCCGCGACGGGGCCGAAGTCCTGGGAGTGGCCGCCCGGTTGGTCGGTGCGGTACTGGCGGGTGTCGAGCACGTTGAGGCGCAGCAGGTCGCCGAAGTCGAAGCGGCGGTACAGGCGGTAGTCCGGCGAGCCGGTCCGGTACGGGTTCCGCAGCGGCATGTGCTCGTAGTAGGCCTGGTAGGCGGCGGCGCGCTCGCGGGCGAGGGCGGCGGTGTCCTGGTGGCGGGCGCCGGTGTCGTCGATCTCGTCGACCAGGCCGGCGTAGTTGTTCTCGACCTCGTGGTCGTCCCAGGTGACGATCCAGGGGAAGGCGGCGTGCGCGCCCTGGAGGGCCGGGTCGGTCTTGTACAGCGCGTGCCTGGCCCGGTAGTCGGCCAGGGTGAGGAGCTGGTTGATCCCGGGGGTCCCGGGGGTGGTGTGCAGGCGGTCCGGGTACTGGCTGGACGGGTCGGTCTCGTAGATGTAGTCGCCGAGGTGCACGACGGCGTCGAGGTCCTCGGCGGCCAGGGCGGTGTACGCGGGCCAGTAACCGTGCTGCCAGTCCTGGCAGTTGACCACGCCGAGGCGGAGCCGGCCGGGGTGGGCGCCGGCCGCCGGGGCGGTGCGGGTGCGGCCGGCCGGGCTCAGGTGGCGGCCCGCGCGGAAGCGGTACCAGTAGTCGCGGCCGGGCTGGAGCCCGCGCACGTCGACGTGCACGCTGTGCCCGCGTGCGGCCTCGGCGGCGGCGACGCCGCGCCGGACGGTCCGGCGGAAGCCCGGGTCCGCCGCGACCTCCCAGGACACCGGCACGGAGCGGGGGCCCATGGCGGCGGCGTCGAAGGGGTCGGCGACCAGCCTGGTCCACAGGACCACGGCGTCCGGCAGCGGGTCGCCGCTGGCCACGCCGAGCAGGAACGGGTCCCGGCGGACGGGTTCCGCGTGCGCCGTACGGATGTTGAGCGCCTGGGCGCCCACGGCGACGGCCGCACCGACCAGCAGGCCGCGGCGGCCGATCGCGGCGGCCCGGGGACGCCCGGGGGCGGGCGACGGCACCGGGGACGACGGGGACGCCTGGGAGAGCGGGGACGAGGGCGGGGACGACGGCACGGGAGACCTCCTGCAGCTGTTGCGCATCGGTGACACCACGGCCGGCAATTCCATCAGACGGGGATGGAGCGCCCCGTGAACAGCAGGCGACGTCTTCGTCCTTCTTCCCTCTTCCAGGAACGGAGTTGACGCGGCGACAGCGGCCCGGGCGGCTGCCGCTACTGACCGGCGTCCGGCGCTCCGCCGCCCTTCCGGCGCAGGGACATCAGGAGCAGGAAGACAGCCGACAGCACCGCCGCCACCCGCAGCACCCCCGGTGCGGCCTCCCACATCGCGTGGGAGCCCTGCTCGGCCGGCGCCGGGGCCGCACCCCAGCGGCCCTGCGCGCGGCCCCAGTAGAAGAGCGAGCTGCCGCTGATCACCATCAGCGGGATCCCGAACACCGCCAACTTCCGCACGAAGTCGGACAGCTGGCGGGACAGGTAGCCGAGCGCCCAGCCGATCAGCATGGCGATCAGCTGGCCGGTGACGGCGCCGCCGACCAGCACCGCGGCGGAGAGCAGCAGCAGGGGCGAGGGGCGCCGCCCGCCCGGGGCCTTGGCCGGACCGCCCTTCCCGGCGGGGGCGCCCTCGGCAGGGCCCGACCCGGCAGGGCCGTTCTTCCCCCGGGCCGGGGCCTTCTTCCCGCCCGTTCTCTTCCCGGCCGGGGCCTTCCCGCTGCCCTTGGCCCTGCCCTTCCGACTGCCCTTCCCGGCCGCCCCGCCCTCCGTCGGCGCCGCCCCGTCCCCCGCGGCCGCGTCCGGCGCCGCCGGGTCACCCTGGGCCGCGTCCTCGCCCGCCCCGGGCGCCGCAGCGGCGTCGGCGGCGGTCCGCTGCTCGGGGATCGGACGGTTGGAGGCGATCGGGCCGTCCCCGAAGTCGATGGTCACGTAGTCCCAGTCGCCCGTGCTCACCGCGCGGTAGGACGGCGGCAGCGCCTCCGGGTCGGCGGGGGCGTCCTCGACCGGCTTCGCCAGCCACGGCGAGCCGTCGCCCCGGTCGGTGCCCTGGCCGGTGCCCCGTCCCGCGCCCCGGTCCCGGCCGGAACGTGTGGGAGGCGGCAGGAACGCGGCGGGCGCCCCGGACGCCTCGCCGCCCGCGCCCGGTCCACCGGACGCCCCATCGGACGGCGGCCCGACGGGACGCGGCGGCTCCTGGGGGCGCGGCGGGACGGCGGGCGCCGGCTCCCCCGCGTACACGCTGTCCCCGTCACCACCCCCGCCGGAGGCCCCGGCACCCCCCGGCGGCTCACTCCAGGGCCCCTGCTTGCGCCACCACTCGCCGTCCGACATCCCCACGCACCCCGCCTAGCCCGTACCGATTGCCGCACCGATGTGCCGCACCGATTGCCGTACCGCACCGGACCCGCCACCCGTCCGGACGCGGCGTCGTCCCCGCCGACCGTGACGC
>NZ_JZWY01000179.1:0-16486 GCF_000966955.1 Streptomyces sp. NRRL S-495 | reverse complement strand
CGCCCAGCCACCGCCCGACTAACCTAGGTCGAATGACCACACAGCAGGGCCCACAGCGCCAGGCCAAGTCCCTCGCGGGCGCCCGCACCCTCGCCGAGGAGCTGCGCGCCCGGCCCGACGACGACCTCGTCGCCCTGCTCCGGTCCCGCCCCGACCTGCTCAACCCCGTGCCCGGCGACCTCACCCAGCTCACCGCCCGGCTCTCCTCCCGCGCCTCCGCCCTGCGCGCGCTGGAGCGTCTGGACCGCTTCACCCTGCAGACCGCCGAGGCCCTGGCCGCGCTCCCCGACGCCTCCTCGCCGGCCGCCGTGCGCACCCTGCTGGCCGGACCGGCCAAGGTGAAGCCGCACCCCGAGGCCACCCCGCTGAGCGCCGCCGACCGCGCCGCCGTCGCCGCCGCGCTGCCCCGCGCCCTGGCCACCCTGCGCGACCGGGCCCTGCTCTGGGGTCCCGACAACGGTCTGCGCCTGGTCATCGCCGCCCGCGAGGCGCTCGCCCCGACCGCCGCCAACCCCGGCCGCACCGGCCTCGGCCCGACCTTCGCCGAGGCGAGCACCGGTATGTCCCCGGCCCGGCTCCAGCAACTGCTGGCCTCCGCCGGGCAGCCCGCGACGCCCGACCCGGTCACCGCCGTCGCCGCGTTCACCACCCTGCTCGGCGACCGGGCCCGCTGCGAGGCCCTGCTCGCCACCGCCCCCGAGGCCGCGCTGCGACTGCTCGACCGACTGGTCTGGGGACCGCCCACCGGCACCGTCCCGGACGCCACCCGCCCGGTCACCGCGCAGGACGCCCAGAGCCCGGTCGAATGGCTGCTGGCCCGGGGCCTGCTGCTGCCCACCAGCCCGGGCAGCGTCGTCCTGCCCCGCGAACTCGCCCTGCACCTGCGCGGCGGACGCTCGCACCGCACCGTCGAACCGCTCCAGCCCGAGCCCGCGCCCACCGCCGCGCCGCGCGATCCCGGGACGGTGGACGGCGCCGCCGCCGGGCAGGCGCACACCGCCGTCCGGACCGTCGAGGAGCTGTTGGAGCTCTGGGGCCTCACCCCGCCGCCCACCCTGCGCGCCGGCGGCCTCGGGGTGCGCGATCTCAAGCGCACCGCCCAGGCCCTGGAGAGCAGCGAGCAGATCGCCGCGTTCTGGCTCGAACTCGCCTACACCTCAGGATTGTTGGCCCCGGACGGCGAGGTCGACGAGCACTGGGCGCCGACGCCCGGGTACGACGAGTGGCTGCGCCTGGACACCGCCGGACGCTGGACCGTGCTCGCCCGCGCCTGGCTCGCCGCGACCCGCGTCCCGGCCCTGGCCGGCACCGCCGACGGCAAGGGCAAGCAGCGCGCCGCGCTCGGCCCCGAACTGGACCGCACCCTCGCCCCGTCCGTCCGCCGCGCCGCCCTCGCCCTGCTCGCCGAACTCCCGCCCGGCACCGCGGCCACCTCCGCCGATCTCGTGCCCACCCTGCGCTGGCAGCGTCCGCTGCGCGGCGGGCAGACCGACCCCGACGGCCGTGACCTGCGCGAACACCTGGTCGACTGGACCCTGGCCGAGGCCGAACTCCTCGGCATCACCGGCCGCGGCGCCCTCGCCGCCCCCGCCCGCGCGCTGCTCACCGCCGAGGCCGACCCCGCCACCGTGCTCGCCCCGCTGCTGCCGCAGCCGCTGGACCACGTGATCCTCCAGCCGGACCTCACCGCGATCGCACCCGGCCCGCTGCTCACCCCGCTCGCCCAGGCGCTCGCGCTCTGCGCCGACATCGAGTCCAAGGGCGGCGCGACCGTCTACCGCTTCACCCCGGAGTCGGTCCGGCGCGCCCTCGACGCCGGGCGCAGCGCCGCCGACCTGCGGGCCTTCCTGGACCAGCACTCGCGCACGCCGCTCCCGCAGCCGCTCGGCTACCTGATCGACGACGTGGCCCGCCGGCACGGCCTGCTGCGGGTCGGCGCCGCCTCGTCCTACCTGCGCTGCGACGACCCGTCCCTGCTGAACGAGATCCTGGCCGACCGCCGCTCCGCCGACCTGCGGCTGCGGCTGCTCGCGCCGACCGTGCTGGCCGCCCAGGCCGCGCCGGACGTCCTGCTCGGCACGCTGCGCTCGATGGGGTACGCGCCGGCCGCCGAGTCCGCCGAGGGCGATGTGCTGATCACCCGCCCCGACAGCCACCGCACCCCGCCCCGGGCGGCGCCGGTGCCCGTCCCGGACGGCCCGCCGGCCCCGGACGACACCCTGCTCGCCGCCGCTGTGAAGGCGATCCGGGCCGGCGACCGGGCCGCCACCGCCGTCCGCCGGGAGCCCGCCGCCGCGTCCGGGCGCCGACTGCCGCGCACCGCCGCCGCCGAGACCCTGGCGACCCTGCAGACGGCGGTCCTGCTCGGCGAGCGGATGTGGATCGGCTACCTCAACGCGGAGGGCCTCGCCAGCCAGCGGATCATCGACCCGGTGAAGGTCGAGGGCGGCTATGTGACCGCCTTCGACCACCACGACGGCGAGCTGCGCACCTTCGCGCTGCACCGGATCACCGGGGTCGCCGAACTCGACGAGTGACCCTCCGGGCTCAGTGGCCCTGCTGCTGGGCCTCCTGCTCGGCCTGCTTCTGCTTCATCGCCTTGTCCGCCATGGCCGCGAGGTCGCCCTGCCCGACCGGCATCACGGAGTTGGCCCCGGCCAGGTCCGCGAGCAGGAACCCGGGCGCCGCCAGCAGCCCGCCGGGCCCCTCGCCGACACCGGCGACCGCGTGCGCGGAGCCGGCCGAGGAGGCGGTGGCGGCGAAGGCCGTACCGGCCAGGGCGAGAGCGGTGAGAACACGCTTCGACTTGTTCATGCAGGGATCAACGAGCCACTCCCGCCACGGTCACCCCCCGCGTCCCCGGCCGCACGACCCGTGCCACCGGTTGACGCCCCGCCTCCACCGGCGTAGTCCGGAATCACGGGGGTGACGAAAGGAGTCATCATGCTCGGCGATCTCATCGGCCGGACCGAGAACCGGGACACCGGCCGCCGCGTCCTCGACGCCGGGGACGGCCACGTGGTGGTCGAGGTCTCGTTCGAGTCCAAGGGCAGCTACTACGGCACCGCGGTCAACGGCTTCGGCACCTACGAGTCCGAGGTGCGCGCCGACGGCGGTCTGCGCGGCGAGGGCCAGGGCGTCGACATGACGGCCGACGGCCAGAGCGTCACCTGGCACGGCATCGCACTCGGCCGCTTCACCGAGGGCGGCGGCACCAGCTGGCGCGGCTCCCTCTTCTTCTCCACCGCCTCACCGCAGCTCGACCGCCTCAACCACGTCGTCGGCCTCTTCGAGTACGAGGTCGCCCCGGACGGCAAGTCCACCGGCACGTACTACGAGTGGAAGTAGCCGCTCGCCGGGGGCGGTCCCGTCCACCCGGCCGGATGCGCGACACTGGAGGGTCGGCGTGCCGCAGGACCCGCGGACCCGACAGACCTGTCAGCCAGTGGAGGGCTTCCCCGCGTGAACGACGGACCGCTCATCGTCCAGAGCGACAAAACTCTTCTCCTGGAGATCGACCACCCCAAGGCCGCCGAATGCCGGCGGGCCATCGCGCCGTTCGCCGAGCTGGAGCGGGCGCCGGAGCACGTGCACACGTACCGGGTGACGCCGCTCGGGCTGTGGAACGCGCGGGCCGCGGGCCATGACGCCGAGCAGGTCGTCGACGCCCTGGTGACGTACTCCCGCTACCCGGTGCCGCACGCGCTGCTGGTCGACGTGGCCGACACGATGGCCAGGTACGGGCGACTGCGGCTGACCAAGCACCCCACCCACGGCCTGGTGCTGAGCACCACCGACCGCCCGGTGCTGGAGGAGGTGCTGCGCTCCAAGAAGATCGTGCCGCTGGTCGGCGACCGGGTCGACCCGGACACCGTGGTCGTGCACCCCTCCGAGCGCGGCCAGATCAAGCAGGTGCTGCTCAAGCTCGGCTGGCCCGCCGAGGACTTCGCCGGCTACGTGGACGGCGAGGCGCACCCGATCGAGCTGGCCGAGGACGGCTGGAGCCTGCGCCCCTACCAGGCGCAGGCGGTCGAGGGGTTCTGGCACGGCGGCTCGGGCGTGGTCGTGCTGCCCTGCGGCGCCGGCAAGACCCTGGTCGGCGCGGCGGCCATGGCGCACGCCAAGTCGACCACGCTGATCCTGGTCACCAACACCGTCTCGGCCCGCCAGTGGAAGCACGAGCTGGTCAAGCGGACCTCGCTGACCGAGGACGAGATCGGCGAGTACAGCGGCACCAGGAAGGAGATCCGCCCGGTCACCATCGCGACCTACCAGGTGATGACCACCAAGCGGAAGGGCGTCTACGCCCACCTGGAGCTGTTCGACGCGCGCAACTGGGGCCTGGTCGTCTACGACGAGGTCCACCTGCTGCCGGCCCCGGTGTTCAAGTTCACCGCCGACCTCCAGGCCCGCCGCCGGCTCGGCCTGACCGCCACCCTGGTGCGCGAGGACGGCCGCGAGGGCGACGTGTTCAGCCTCATCGGCCCGAAGCGCTTCGACGCGCCGTGGAAGGAGATCGAGGCCCAGGGCTACATCGCGCCCGCCGACTGCTGCGAGGTCAGGGTCACCCTGACCGACTCCGAGCGGCTCGCCTACGCCACCGCCGAGCCGGAGGAGCGCTACCGGTTCTGCGCCACCACGGCGACCAAGCGCCGGGTGGTGGAGGCGCTGGTCAAGAAGCACGAGAAGGACCAGACGCTGATCATCGGCCAGTACATCGACCAGCTGGACGAGCTCGGCGAGGTCCTGGACGCCCCGGTGATCAAGGGCGAGACCAGCAACGCCCAGCGCGAGAAGCTGTTCGAGGCCTTCCGCAACAAGGAGATCGGCGTCCTCGTCGTCTCCAAGGTGGCCAACTTCTCGATCGACCTGCCGGAGGCGACCGTCGCCATCCAGGTCTCCGGGACCTTCGGCTCCCGGCAGGAGGAGGCCCAGCGCCTGGGCCGGGTCCTGCGCCCCAAGGCGGACGGCCACTCCGCCCACTTCTACTCCGTGGTCGCCCGGGACACCGTCGACCAGGACTTCGCGGCCCACCGCCAGCGCTTCCTCGCCGAACAGGGCTACGCCTATCGCATCATCGACGCGGACGACGTGCTGTAGCGGGCGGCGCGGGGCCCGGCACGCGGAGGGAGCGGTCGGGGCCGGGGGCTCAGTAGCGGACGCCGTCGCGGCCGAGGAGGATCACGCGCGCGGCGGTGTCCAGGGCGATGCCGACGTTGCGGACGGTGGTGGTGAGGGGGTTGCGGCGGCGGCCGGTGGTGGCGGTGGCGCCGGACGGGGCGGTGCGGGTGCGGTGCTGCGATGTGCTCATGCATTCCACGGTAGGCACCCGAACGGCCGCCGCCATCACCCCAAAGGCCGTACCCGGCGGGACGGAGGTCGTCCTCGCGGAGTACGGAGGCCCCGAGTCCGTCAGGGCTGGATCCCCGAGGCCGACGCGGCTAGGGTAGTCCGTCTGCCCCCTCCCGAACCGTGGTACCCGCTGTAGTCGCGCGGGCAGCCGGGGGAGGTGCCGACCGCACGGCAACCGGTCGGCTGTATCCACTGTGAGCTCCTACGATCCGCTGCGCCCGGTCCCCGGGGGCAGCCGGGAAGGTTCGCTGTGCCCGCCACCCCCACCACCGACCCCCTGCAGCGCGAGCGGGACCACCTGGCCGCGTCCAGGTCCGCCCTGCGCGCGATGCGCGAGGACGTCCAGTCCCTGGACATCCGCGACGTGACCGGCACCTGGGTCACCGCCGTCGTGCTGCAGAAGCAGATCGAGGCCCGGATCGCCGCCCTGGCCGACCTCTCCCACACTCCGCTGTTCTTCGGCCGCCTCGACTACCTGCACGCGATCGGCGAGGCCCTGAGCGAGGGCTCCGGCGGCGACAGCTTCTACATCGGGCGCCGGCACGTGCACGACGCCAACGGCGACCCGATGGTGATCGACTGGCGCGCGCCGGTCTCGCAGCCGTTCTACCGGGCCAGCCGCACCGCCCCGCTGGACGTCGAGCGCCGCCGCCGCTTCGGCTACACCGGCGGCGAGCTGACCGCGTACGAGGACGAGCACCTCAGCGATCCGGCCGAGGGCGACACCGCCTCCGCCCTGCTGGCCGCCGAGATCGAGAAGCCGCGCGTCGGCCCGATGCGCGACATCGTGGCCACCATCCAGCCGGAGCAGGACGAGATCGTCCGCGCCGACGTCTCCGGCACCCTCTGCGTGCAGGGCGCGCCCGGCACCGGGAAGACCGCCGTCGGCCTGCACCGGGTGGCGTACCTGCTGTACGCGCACCGGGAGCGGCTGGCCCGCACCGGCACCCTGGTGATCGGTCCGAACAACGCCTTCCTCTCCTACATCGAGCAGGTGCTGCCCGCGCTCGGCGAGCTGGACGTCGCCCAGGCGACCGTGCAGCAGCTGGTCGGGCATGTCGAGGTGCGCGGCGAGGACTCCGCCGAGGCGGCCCGGCTGAAGGGCGACGCCCGGATGGCCGAGGTGCTGCGGCGGGCGGTGCGCTCCGGCATCGCGCTGCCCACCGAGCCCTGCGTGGTGGTCCGCGGCTCCCGCCGCTGGCGCGTTCCGGTCCACGAACTGACTGAGATCATCGAGGAGTTGAAGGGCCGGGAGACCCGCTACGGCGCGGCCGCGGAGGCGCTGCCGCAGCGGATCGCGCACGCCGTGCTGCTGAAGATGGAGCAGTCCGGCGAGGCTCCGGACGACCGGGTGCAGGACGCGGTGGCGCGCAACGCCGCCGTGAAGGCGACGGTCAAGCAGTGCTGGCCCGCGGTCGACCCGGCCAAGCTGGTGCTGCGGCTGCTGTCCGACCCGGAGTTCCTGGCCGGGTGCGCGGAGGGCGTGCTGACCGCCGAGGAGCAGGCCGCGGTGCTGTGGCCCAAGGCGGGCCGCTCGGTGCGGACCGCCCACTGGACCGCCGCCGACGCCGTGCTGGTCGACGAGGCGATGGACCTGGTGCGGCGCACCGCCTCGCTCGGGCACGTGGTGCTGGACGAGGCGCAGGACCTCTCCCCGATGCAGTACCGCGCGGTCGGCCGCCGCTGCAGCACCGGCTCGGCGACCGTGCTCGGCGACCTCGCCCAGGGCACCACCCCTTGGGCCACGGCGAGTTGGCCGGAGGCGCTGCACCACCTGGGCAAGCCGGCCGCACACATCGAGGAGCTGACCAAGGGCTTCCGGGTGCCGGAGGAGGTCATCGCGTACGCCTCCCGGCTGCTGCCGTCGATCGCCCCCGGTCTGGCGCCGGCCGGTTCGGTCCGTACGGCCCCGGGCTCGCTGACGGTCCGCCGGGTCGAACCGGAGGAGCGGACCGACGCCGTGGTCGAGGCCTGCCGGCGGGCGCTCGGCCAGGAGGGCTCGACCGGTCTGATCGCCGCCGACGCGCGGGTGCCGCTGCTGGCCGAGGCGCTGACGGCGGCCGGGCTGCCGCACCTCGCCCCGGGCGCCGAGACCAGCGCGGAGGCCCGGCTGACGCTTGTCCCGGCCTCGCTGGCGAAGGGTCTGGAGTACGACTACGTGGTGCTGGACGAGCCGGCCGCGGTGGTCGCGGGCGAGCCGGACGAGCGGACCGGGCTGCGGCGGCTGTACGTGGCGCTGACCCGTGCGGTCTCCGGCCTGGAGGTGCTGCACGCCGAGCCGCTGCCGGCGCAGCTGGGCTGACCCCGACGGGCGAGACGGCGGGCGACGGCGGGCAGCGGCACCGGTTCCGGTGTCGCTGCCCGCCGTCGTAGGGCCACTGCTCAGCCGTCGATCAGCGCCCGCCACTCGGCGACCTTGGCGACGTCCACCGGCGACTGCCAGCCGTCGACCCGCACCGCGCCGCCGACGTGGAAGGCGTCGAAGCCGGCCCCGCGCAGCCCCGGCAGGTGCTCGGCCCGCAGACCGCCGCCGATGAGGATCCGCTGGGTGTAGCCGGGCTCCCCGGCCCGGGCCAGCTCGGCGAGCAGGACGTCGAGCCCCGCGTCCACGCCGCCGGCCGCGCCGGAGGTGAGGAAGGTGTCCAGCCCGGGCAGCGCGCCGACGGCGGCCCGGACGGCGGCCCGGTCGGCGCTGTGGTCGATCGCCCGGTGGAAGGTCCAGCGGCAGCCGGCGATCGCCTCGGCGACGGCCTCGGTCGCGGCCAGGTCGACCGCGCCGTCGGCGTCGAGGAAGCCGAGGACGAACTCGTTGGCGCCCTCGGCCCGGAGCGCGGCGGCGCGGTCGCGCAGCGCGTCCAGGTCGCCGGGGGCGAAGCCGTCCCGGATCCGGAGCATCACCCGCAGCGGGAGGTCGACGGCGGCCCGGATCTTGGCGAAGTCCTCCACCCCGGGGGTGAGGCCGTCGGCGGCCATGTCGGTGACCAGTTCGAGCCGGTCGGCGCCGCCCGACTCGGCGGCCTGGGCATCCTGGGGCGTCAGCGCGATGACTTCGAAAATTGGTCTAGACATATTAGACAGAGTGCCACATCGCCCCGGCCCCGGCGAGCCCCGTGCGGCCACTTGGCCGGACAACGCGCACGCCCCGGACAGCGCCGAACGGCACGCCCCGGAAAACGCGGAACGGCCGGACGTTCCGGGCCCACAACCCGGTCGTCCGGCCGTTCGGAGCGACGAGGCCCCGGCCGTCCCCGCTCAGGCGAGGCTCCGGCGACCTCCCGCCCCGGTATCGCGGTGCAGCAGCCCAGCGGCCACCATCGTCGCCACCAGGACCAGGCCCACCACCGGCAGCAGCCGCCAGACCCCGCCGATCGACTGCCAGATCCGGAACAGGCTGAACATCAGGGTCAGCGGCAGCACCGCCAGGCCCATCGCGGCCGGGACCAGCCGGTCGCGCGCCACGAAGAGCAGCGTCAGCAGCGGAACGACCGCCAGCGCCGCGCCCGCCTTTCCGTCCATCAGCACCCAGGAGCTGTAGAAGTCCTCCGCCACCAGGACCAGCCCGCCGCCCGCAGCCGCGGCCAGCACCATCGCCCGGTCGCTCCAGGTCGGCCGCCGCTGCAGCAGTTCCTGGGGCGCGAGCGCGAACAGCAGTCCGGCGAACAGCTGCGGGGTCGCCTCGCAGGACTTGTTGAACATCAGCCAGAAGTCGGGCTGGACCAGCACCGCCAGCGCCACCCCCAACGCCCCCACGGCCGCCAGGGCGACGGCCGCCGTCCGGGCGAGCCGCCACCGGCCGGTCAGCACCGCGCCGACCAGCAGCAGCGGCACCAGCAGCGCGCCGTAGTACCAGGCGTGGAAGGGGACCTGCGCCGCCCGGTCCGGCATTTCCCACATCCAGTCCGGGGCCCGGCCGGTCGCGTCGTGCAGGACCCGGGTCAGCCCCAGCCCCGCGACCGCACCGGCGACCAGCGGCGCCGCCAGCGCGAGCAGCCGCCCGGCGGTGGAGGAGGCGGTCAGACCGGTGCGCATCCGCAGCCCGTACACCCCGAGGTCGAGCGCCTCGCGCGCGGTGGCGAGCTTGCCGCCCTCGGCCGTGGAGTCGGCGAAGACGGCGGACAGCTCGTCGCCGCGCTCCCGCCGGTAGCGGGCCGGGTAGAGCCGGAGCGCGGCCCGGAACGCCACCGGGTCCGCCGTCCCCGGGAAGAACTGGATCGTCATGCGAATGACCCCCTGACCTTGAAGAACGCGAGTTTTCCGCCGCCGGCCACAGGGCGGGCGGCGGTCGGTCGGGCGGACGGCTCGCGGATGGCTGCCAGCCGCCGCTGGGCCTCCTCGGCGACGGCGCTCAGCCGCTCCGCCTCGGTGGTCAGCGCGCCACGCCCGCCCTCGGTGAGGGCGTAGGTGCGCCGGGCCCGGCCGTCGACGATCTCCTCGGCCGCGACCTCGATCAGCCCCTGCTGCAGCAGCCGGTCCAGCGCGCCGTACAGGGTGCCGGTGCGCATCTTCACCCGGCCGTCCGAGATCGCGGCGATCTCCTGGATCAGCGCGTAGCCGTGCCGCGGGGCATCGGCCAGCGCGGTGAGCAGGAGCAGCGTCGGCTCTTGCATCGCCCGTTCAGTCATGGAGCTACATATACCTTTCGTCGACATATCATGTCCAGCGGAATCTTTGGGTGGTCCGGCCCGGCCCAGCAGAATGGCGCCATGCCGGAAGCCGACGCCCCCGCCACCGAGGACCTCCTCGCCGCCTGGACCGCCCTGCTGCGCCGCTGCGGCGCGGCCACCGATCCCGAACCGGCCGGACGGGAGCTGCTGCGCCGCTGGTCCGAGCCACAGCGCCGGTACCACACCGTCGACCACCTGCGCGCGGTGCTGGGCCATGTCGACACGCTCGCCGAGCACGCCGACGACCCGGACGCGGTCCGGCTGGCCGCCTGGTTCCACGACGCCGTCTACCGGCCGGACCGCTCCGAGAACGAGGAGCGCAGCGCCGCCCTGGCCGTCCGGGCGCTCGACGGGAGCGGGCTCCCGGCGGCCCGGGTCGCGGAGGTCGCCCGGCTGGTCCGACTCACCGTCACCCACCACCCCGAGCCCGGCGACCGCGACGGCGAGGTGCTGTGCGACGCCGACCTCGCGGTGCTCGGCGGCGGACCGGAGGCCTACGCGGCGTACGCGGCGGCCGTCCGGGAGGAGTACGCCTTCGTACCCGAGCCGGACTTCCGCGCCGGGCGGGCGGCGGTGCTGCGCCAGTTGCTCGCGCTGCCCGCGCTCTACCGCACGACCACCGCGCACCGGCGCTTCGACGGCCCCGCCCGGGCCAACCTCGCCGCCGAGCTGACCGAGCTGACCGAGCTGACCGAGCTGACCGAGCACACGGAACTCACCGAGCGCGCCGAGCTCGCCGAGCACACGGAAGGACCGGAACTCACCGGAACCGCCGGCCCTGAGGCACCGGCCGGATCCGGCTGACAGCGCCCGCGGGCCCGCACCGGTGGCCGACCACCGGTGCGGGCCCGCCGCACGACCGTACGGACCGGACGCCCGCCGTCAGCCCGCCCGCCGCGCCAGCGGCAGCCGGCCCCGGCTGAAGGCGGCCGCCCCCAGCCCGGCCACCACCGGCAGCACCACCGTGATCAGCAGCAGGAGCCCCCAGGGCGCGGCGAACGGCACGGCCGGCGCGCCGATCTGCCCGGACGCGTGCGACCGCAGCAGCCCCAGCGCGGGCACGAATCCGCTCACCGTTCCCAGCACCGCGCCGATGCCCGCGATCAGCGTGCACTGCAGCCCGGCCTGGATCCGGTTCATCCGCGGCGGCGCACCCACCGCGGCCAGCGTGGCCCGGTCGTTGCGCGAGTCGGCGGCGGCCAGCCCGGTGGCCACGGCCGCGGCGCCGAGCACCACCACCACGGCGAACCCGCCGAGCGCGAGGGTGTTCATGTCCCCCTTCGACTGGTAGCCGCGCTCCACCGCCAGCTGGGCGTGCGGGGCGAGCTGGGCCACGGCCGCCTCGGCGCGCTGCTGCGCCTTGCGGTCGGGCGCGACCTCGGGACGCCACACCGATCCGTTGGGCCTGGGCGTGAGTCCGGCCTTGCGCACCGCCTCCGGGCCCATCAGCACCGCTCCGTACCGGGCCGCGTCGGGGTTCTCCACCAGGACCGCCTCGACGGGGACCTCGATCCGCTCCGTCCCCGGCACCTGTCCGGGCAGGACCGGTCCGCCGGCGGCGCCCTGCATCGTCAGCGTCGCCCGGCCGTCGTTCACGAAGGCGCGGTCGAAGACCACCGCCCGGCCCGCGGCCAGGGCCTCCTCGGCCGCCCGGTCGCGCACGCCGAACAGGTTGTGCAGGACCGTCGTGTCGCCGGACAGCACCCGGCTCCCGGCGTTGCCGTACTCCAGGCGCACACCGGCGCCCTTGGCCTGCACCGTGCTGGAGCAGTTGTCGCAGAACACGTAGGTCACGGCCTGGACGTCGGCGCGGGTGCCCAGGTTCGGCAGCGCCTGCTCGACGGCGCGGCGCAGCCGGACCGTCTCCGGGCTGCCCGGAGCCGTGGGGGCGTCGAGCACGACGGCGCCCAGCGGGGCCGCCGGCCGGTAGGAGGCCCGCTCCTGGGCCTCGGTGCCGGTGCTGTAGACGCCGACGGCGACGGCTCCGGCGACGGCGGCCATCACGGCGGCCACGGCCGGCGCGGTCCGGCCGCGGTGGCGGGCCGAGTCGCGCAGGGCCAGCCGGGGGCCGAGCGGCAGCCGGCCGGCGAGCCGGCCGAAGAGGGCGATCAGCATCGGGGTGAAGAACAGGATGCCGACCTCGGCGGTGGCCGCACCGGCGAGCACCGAGAGCGCCCGCTTGTTGAGCCCGCCGATCAGCGGCGCGGTACCGCTCTGGTAGGTCCCGGCGCCGTACAGCGCCAGCGCCGTACCGGCGCCGACCAGCAGCAGGCCGACGACCGGCAGCAGACGGCTGGGCGTGTTGACGGTGTCGCGGCCGGTGAGGCCGGCCACCACGTCCCGGCGGGCCGCCTGCACGGCGGGCAGCACGGCGGCGGCGAGCGCGGTCAGCACTCCCACGGCGGCGATCGCCAGCAGGTCGAGCGGTGCGATCGCGAAGTGTCCGAAGCGGCTGCCGCCCGCCCCTTCCAGCCAGGGCCGCAGCGCGGCGACCAGGCCGGTGCCGAGCACCACCCCGAGGGCGGCTCCGGCCAGTCCGAGCACCAGTCCGCCGCCGAGCACGATGGCGCGGATGTGGCCCCGGTGGCCGCCGGCGGCGCCGACGAGGGCCAGCTGCCGCCGGGAGCGCCGGGCGCCGACCGCGAAGGCCGGGCCGGCCAGCAGGGTGACCTCCAGCAGCGCCATGCCGACGACGGTGACCAGGACGACCTTCCGCGTGTCGGCCTCGCTGTCGGGGGCGCTCCACCGGCTGGCGTTGTAGGGGACGGCGGAGGTCGGCGGCGGGTCGAGGGCGACCGCCCGGGAGGTCACGGTGAAGCCGTACCGGTTGAGCTTCTGGACGGCGGTCCAGTCGAGCCCGGCGCCGGCGGGCAGCCGGACCAGCCAGCGCTCGGTGCGGACGCCGTCGTCCCGGCCCCCGGCGATCGGTCCGCCCGGGGCGTCCGGCGCGGCGGCGGCCGCCGCGGCCAGCGGGGAGATCACCTGGCCGGGACGGGCGACCAGCTCCACCTTCTTCAGCTCACCGGGGTGCTCGACCACACCGGTCAGCAGGAACGGGGTCTGCTCCAGTCCCTTGACCGTGGTGGAGTCACCGAGCCGCAGCCCGGCCTCGTCGAGGAAGGCCCGGGTGACGGCCGCCTCGTTGCGCGCGGCGGGCGCCCGGCCCTCGACCAGGTCGAGGCGTCCCGACCAGACCGGATCGGTCAGATCGGCCTCGGCGGTGGAGGTGGTGAACAGGCCCTCCCGGGTCGAGGCGCTGACCTCGGGCCCGGGCGTGACCGGCAGCAGCACCGAGGCGGACGGCAGCAGCCCGCCCAGCAGCTCGGCCGAGTTCGCGGCCGCGGCGGCCGCGGGGGCGGCGGCCGGGTCGCTCCGGGCCTCCGGCAGCACCAGGACGCCGTCCTCGGCGAAGGGTGCCTGCTCGACGGAGCGGCCCGGGTGATGGGCGGAGACCAGCGCGTCCGCCCCGCCCATCAGCCGCTCGACCCGCTCGGCGGGGGTGAGCGAACCGCTCTGGTGGACGATGTCGGCGCCGGTGACACCGAGCACCGGCAGCGCGACCATGGCGATCACCAGGGCGCTGCGGCCCTTGGCCTTGAGGGCGTCGCGGCGGGCGATGCGCAGCGCGACGCGCAGGGCGGAGAGCTTCATCGCCGGCCCCCGTTCCCACCGGTGAGCAGCGGGTGCGCGGCCTGCCCGACCCCGCCGTCGACGACGGCGCCGTCGTTCAGGACGACCACGCGGTCGGCCCAGACGGCGTGGCGGGGGTCGTGGGTGACCATCATGGCCGCGGCGCCGGCGTCGCAGCGGGCCCGCAGCACGGCCAGCACGGACTCGCCGGTGGCGGAGTCGAGCGCGCCGGTGGGCTCGTCGGCCAGGACCAGCCGGCGGTCGCCGACCAGGGCCCGGGCGATCGCGACGCGCTGCTGCTGGCCGCCGGAGAGCTGCTCGGGGAAGCGCTCGGCCAGCTCGGGGATGCCCATCTCGCGCAGGGCGGCCAGGGCCTCCCGGCGGGCGGTCCGGCCGGACACCCCGTCGAGTTCGCGGGGCAGGGCGACGTTCTCGGCCGCGGTCAGCGCCGGGACGAGGTTGTAGTCCTGGAAGACGTAGCCGACCGAGCGGCGGCGCACTGCGGCCAGCCGGGTCCGGTTCAGCCCGCTCAGTTCGACGCCCTCGACCAGCACCTGTCCGCCGCTGGGCCGGTCGAGGCCGCCGGCCAGGGTGAGCAGGGTGGACTTGCCGGAGCCGGAGGGCCCCATGACGGCGACGAACTCGCCTGGGCGCACGGCCAGGTCGACGCCGCGCAGGGCATGCACCTCGGCCTCGCCGTGCCCGTGCGTCCGGGTGACAGCGCGCAGTTCGAGGACCGGACGGGCCGGATCGGGCTGGGACATGGTTCTCCCCACTCATTGCCGAAAAGAAGGACTCGGACGGACTATATATGTCGGTGGACTGCATATACAGTCCAGCGGGTCCATCGGCGCAAAAAAATCGCCGCCGCACCCGGAGGTGCGACGGCGGTACGAGGGAGGGAGGGCCGGCGGCTACAGTCCGCCCACAGCCGCCACGACGGCGCCGCGCTTGCCGCAGACCCAGTGCGGCTCCGGCCCCAGCTCCGGTTCCACGCCCAGCGCGTGCGGGTCGCCGTCGGCCGCGCAGTCCGCGCACAGCGGCCAGCGGCCGTGGCTCTCCAGCAGGGCGTCCTGGACGTCCTGGGCGACCAGGCCGAGCACGTACTCGACGCCGCCCGGCCACTGCTCCAGCCACCAGCGCCGGTGCGTCACGGCCTGCTCCACCAGGGACACCACGGCGGGGTCGGCGGCGTCCCGCGCGGTCAGGTCGGCCAGGATCAGCGCCCGCGCGGTGTGCAGCGCCGTCTCGATGTCGTCTGTCGTAGCCATCCGTCCAGTCTCCCAAGAACGCCCGGAAACCCGGGAATCCACCAGCCCCCCGCCCCGGGGGACCGGCCCCGGGCAGCGGCCCCCGAAAAACGCCCCGGGCAGCGGCCCGGAAGAACGCCGCGAGGGCGGCTCCCCGTCGGGGAACCGCCCTCGCGGACGAAAGACCTGCCGATCCGATCGAAACGATCAGGATCAGAAGTCCATGTCACCGCCCGGCATGCCGCCGCCGGCGGCCGCGGAGGCCTTCTCCGGCTTGTCGGCGATGACGGCCTCGGTGGTGAGGAACAGCGCCGCGATGGAGGCGGCGTTCTGCAGCGCGGAGCGGGTGACCTTGGCCGGGTCGATGATGCCCGCGGCGACCAGGTCGACGTACTCGTTGGTGGCGGCGTTCAGACCGTGACCGGCGGGGAGGTTGCGCACCTTCTCCACCACGACGCCACCCTCGAGGCCGGCGTTGGTCGCGATCTGCTTGATCGGGGCCTCCAGCGCGACCTTGACGATGTTGGCACCGGTGGCCTCGTCGCCCTCCAGCTCCAGCTTGTCGAAGGCGACCGAGGCCTGCAGCAGCGCGACGCCACCACCGGCGACGATGCCCTCCTCGACGGCGGCCTTCGCGTTGCGGACGGCGTCCTCGATGCGGTGCTTGCGCTCCTTGAGCTCCACCTCGGTGGCCGCGCCGGCCTTGATGACGGCCACGCCGCCGGCCAGCTTGGCGAGGCGCTCCTGGAGCTTCTCGCGGTCGTAGTCCGAGTCGCTGTTCTCGATCTCGGCGCGGATCTGGTTCACCCGGCCGGCGACCTGCTCGCTGTCACCGCCACCGTCGACGATGGTGGTCTCGTCCTTGGTGATGACCACCTTGCGGGCGCTGCCCAGCAGGTCGACGCCGGCGTTCTCCAGCTTCAGGCCGACCTCCTCGGAGATCACGGTGCCACCGGTGAGGATGGCGATGTCCTGGAGCATGGCCTTGCGGCGGTCGCCGAAGCCCGGGGCCTTGACGGCGACGGACTTGAAGGTGCCGCGGATCTTGTTCACGACCAGGGTCGACAGGGCCTCGCCCTCGACGTCCTCGGCGATGATGACGAGCGGCTTGCCGCTCTGCATGACCTTCTCCAGCAGCGGCAGCAGGTCCTTGACCGAGCCGATCTTGGAGTTGGCGATCAGGATGTAGGGGTCCTCGAACGAGGTCTCCATACGCTCCAGGTCGGTGGCGAAGTAGGCCGAGATGTAGCCCTTGTCGAAGCGCATGCCCTCGGTGAGCTCGAGCTCGAGACCGAAGGTGTTGCTCTCCTCGACGGTGATGACGCCTTCCTTGCCGACCTTGTCCATGGCCTCGGCGATGAGCTCGCCGATCTGGGTGTCGGCGGCCGAGATGGAGGCGGTGGAGGCGATCTGCTCCTTGGTCTCCACGTCCTTGGCCTGGGCCAGGAGCTGGTCGGAGACGGCGGCGACGGCCTTCTCGATGCCGCGCTTCAGGGCCATCGGGTTGGCGCCGGCGGCGACGTTGCGCAGACCCTCGCGAACGAGCGCCTGGGCCAGCACGGTGGCGGTGGTGGTGCCGTCACCCGCGAC
>NZ_JZWY01000178.1:0-599 GCF_000966955.1 Streptomyces sp. NRRL S-495 | reverse complement strand
TGGTGCCGTCACCCGCGACGTCGTCGGTCTTCTTGGCGACCTCCTTGACGAGCTCCGCGCCGATCTTCTCGTACGGGTCCTCGAGCTCGATCTCCTTGGCGATGGAGACACCGTCGTTGGTGATCGTGGGGGCGCCCCACTTCTTCTCCAGAACGACGTTGCGGCCCTTGGGGCCGAGCGTGACCTTCACTGCGTCGGCAAGCTGGTTCATGCCACGCTCAAGGCCGCGGCGAGCTTCCTCATCAAAGGCGATGATCTTGGCCATCTGAAGTGGTCCTCCGGGACACGGTCGACTGCTCGGACCAAGGGGTGCCCGCGACGGACGGCCCTGGTGTGCGGGGGTCCATTCCCCTACCGCTCCCTGGGGCCTCACCGACCCGGTCCGCTGTCACTCTCAAGCTGTGAGTGCTAACGCCAATGATTAGCACTCCGGGTAGGTGAGTGCAAGCCCAATCGGGCAATCCGCGAGCCGCGCCGCCCACTCCGCGCACCCGTCCGGGACCACCCCCGACCGCCTCCGACCGGCCCGGATCCGACCGCGCCGCCGGGTCCGCGGCGGTGCCCCGACCCCGGCCCCCGAGGCCCCCGGCACGGCGGCG
>NZ_JZWY01000177.1:0-9748 GCF_000966955.1 Streptomyces sp. NRRL S-495 | reverse complement strand
CCGGCACGGCGGCGGACATGACGGCGGGCCCGTACGACCGAGGTCGCACGGGCCCGCCATGAGAATCAAGAGGTGCACCAGCCGATGGGCCGAGCAGAACTCCCGGGTGTCGGAAAGGTCAGACCGCCGCGCGGACCATGTCCGCCTGCGGACCCTTCTGCCCCTGAGAGATCTCGAACTCGACCCGCTGGCCCTCCTCAAGGGTGCGGTAGCCGTCCATCTGGATCGCGCTGTAGTGGACGAAGACGTCCGCACCACCGTCGACCGCGATGAAGCCGTAACCCTTCTCCGCGTTGAACCACTTGACGGTGCCCTGAGCCATTCCGAACTCCCCTAGTGCTGTGCTGGCCCTTCACGCGCCCGCAGGTCTGCGGGCCCGGGTCTGGTTGGAGGCCGGCCCGGGGAACCCCCCCTGGGCACAGCCGCGCACGCCACAATCCTCCCGATGACGCCGAACGGCATCCGGCGAACGGGCGATTGCGTCGACCGCGGCTGAATGTATCCGGATCGACGCCCTCTGCAACAGGGTCAATGGCGGGGAATTCACCCGCGGCACCGTCGGACAGGACGGGCGCAATCGGGAGAAAATCCTGCATTCTCCGCCGGACATAGCGGACGTATTACCCGAAATCCCCGCCAGAATTCTGACACCGGCCTGACATGTATCCAGGTCCCGGGTCCGTCCCGGCTCTCGCCGGACGGGAGCCGGCGGTGGTGGCGGTGCGGTGGATTCGTTCCCGGACCAGGGTGACGGGCGCGCCCTGTTCCCGGTCCAGCGACACTTTACTCCGCCCGGGACCGAAGATATTCCCGCCAAAATACGCGCGGCCGTCCGCGGCACGGAATTCCGTGCCGCGGACGGCCGTGGACGACGCGCCCGCCCCGGGGGGAACGGACCGCCCGCGGATCACCCGCCGGCGACCGCCGGGATGATCGAAATGTTCGCGCCGTCCTTGATCTCCGTCTCCAGGCCCTCGGCGAACCGCACGTCGTCGTCGTTCACATAGACATTGACGAAACGGCGCAGCTTGCCGGTGTCGTCGAGGATCCGCGCGGCGATCCCGGCGTGGTTGCGCTCCAGGTCGGCGATCACCTCGCCCAGCGTGGCGCCCTCGGCGGGCACCTCGCTGACGCCGCCGGTGTAGGTGCGCAGGATGGTCGGGATGCGGACGTTGGCGCTCATGGGGGGGTCTCCTCGGTTTCGGGCGCTGAGCCGGTCGATCAGGGGGGCGGGATCAGGCGGAGGCCAGGCCGGCGCCCCGGAAGGCGTCCAGGGTCGGCCGGATGACGGCGGTCATGCCCGCCTCGGAGACCGCGTCGAGGGTCTTCAGCCCGTCACCGGTGTTGATGGCGACGGTCTCCTTCGACGGGTCCAGCTGCCCGGTCTCGATCAGCTTCTTGAGCACGCCGACGGTCACGCCGCCCGCGGTCTCCGCGAAGACGCCCTCGGTCCGGGCCAGCAGCCGGATCGCCGCCACGACCTCCTCGTCCGTGACGTCCTCCACCGCGCCGCCGGTGCGCCGGGCGATGTCCAGCACGTACGGGCCGTCGGCCGGGTTGCCGATCGCCAGCGACTTGGCGATGGTGTCCGGCTTGACCGGCCGGATCACGTCGTGGCCGGCCTTGAAGGCCGCCGAGACCGGCGAGCAGCCCGCCGCCTGGGCGCCGAAGATCCGGTACGGCCGGTCCTCGACCAGGCCCAGCTTGATCAGTTCCTGCAGCCCCTTGTCGATCTTGGTGAGCTGGGAGCCCGAAGCGACCGGGATCACGATCTGCTCCGGCAGCCGCCAGCCGAGCTGCTCGCAGATCTCGTAGGCGAGCGTCTTGGAGCCCTCGCCGTAGTACGGCCGCAGATTGACGTTGACGAAGCCCCAGCCCTCGCCGGCCGGGTCGCCGATCAGCTCCGAGCAGAACCGGTTCACATCGTCGTAGTTGCCCTCGATGCCGACCAGCTCGCCGCCGTACACCCCGGCCATCACGACCTTGCCCTGCTCCAGGTCGTGCGGGATGAACACGCAGGACCGGAAGCCCGCCCGGGCCGCCGCCGCGCCGACCGCGCCGGCCAGGTTGCCGGTCGACGAGCAGGAGAGCGTGGTGTAGCCGAACACGCGGGCCGCCTCGATGGCGCAGGCCACCACGCGGTCCTTGAAGGAGTGGGTCGGGTTCCCGGAGTCGTCCTTGATGTGCAGCTGACCGGTGAAGCCGAGCTCGCGGCCCAGGTTGTCCGCCTTCACCAGCGGGGTCCACCCCGGGTTGAGGTTCGGCTTGGTCGCCACGTCGGCCGGGACGGGCAGCAGCGGCGCGTAGCGCCAGATCGACGCCGGACCGGCCTCGATCCGCTTGCGCAGCTCCTCGGCGCCCTCGCTGCCGAAGTCGTAGGAGATCTCCAGCGGACCGAAGCACTCCAGACAGGCGAAGCTGGGACCGAGCGGGAACCGGGTGCCGCACTCGCGACAGGACAGCGCGGTGGCGGGGCCGAGGTCGACGGTGACGGGTGCGGCGGTGTCGATAGCCATGATGGGCGGAGGCCTCTCTCCTCATCTTCCCCGTGACGCGGTCGCGCCCGGGCCGGAATTGGCACCTGTCCCGCCGGGGCGTGAAGCCGACCGTGCGAGAAGGTTGCCGGGACGTCAACGGGCCGTTCCCTCAGTCCCTCTGGATGAGCTCTGTGAAGTTGTGGGTTGTGCTCAGCGGCGACCCCGGCGTGCGAAGGTCCGATCGCTGTACGAAGACTGTATCCGAAGGCGTCGGTCCCGAACGGGACCGTCCGCCACGCGAGATGACCCGTCCCAACCGATCCCGTCGAGGAGAGCACCGTGCCCGCCGAACCGACCCCCGCGCTCCTCCCCGAGACCGCGTCCTGGCTGCGCCGGCGCTCGTGGACCGCGGCCGACCGACCGGTTCACACGCTCCCGGCCGCCAAGCGCGCCCTCGGTCCGGCGGGCACCGTCAGCGTCGTGCTGCCCGCCCTGGACGAGGAGGCCACCGTCGGCGAGATCGTGCGGGTCATCCGGCGGGAACTGATGGAACGACTGCCGCTGGTGGACGAGCTGGTGGTGGTCGACTCCGGTTCCGTCGACGCCACCGCCGAGGTCGCCGCCGAGGCCGGTGCCACCGTCGTCCACCGGGACGCCATCCTGCCCCGGCTGCCCGCCGCCCCCGGCAAGGGCGAGGTGCTGTGGCGTTCGCTGCTGGTCACCCGCGGCGAGATCGTCTGCTTCGTGGACGCCGACCTGCGCGAGTTCGACCCCGCCCTGGTCTCCGGCATCATCGGCCCGCTGCTCACCGAGCCGGACATCCACCTGGTCAAGGCGATGTACGACCGGCCGCTGGAGACCGACGGCGCGGTGGTGCCGGCCGGCGGCGGCCGGGTCACCGAACTGGTCGCCCGTCCGCTGCTCAATCTGCACTGGCCGGAACTCGCCGGTTTCGTCCAGCCGCTCGGCGGCGAGTACGCGGCCCGCCGCTCACTGCTCGAACGGCTGCCCTTCCCCACCGGCTACGGCGTCGAGCTCGGCCTGCTCGTCGACGCCCTGGAGACGGCCGGACTGGACGCGCTCGCCCAGGTGGACGTCGGCATCCGCCACCACCGGCACCAGGACGCCCAGGCACTCGGCCGGATGGCGGCCACCATCTACCGCACCGCACTGGAGCGGCTGGACCGCACCCACCGGCTGAAGGCCTCCGCCGACCTGGTCCGCCCGCTGCTCACCCAGTTCACCCGCGACCCGCTGACCCGCGCCTTCACCGCCCACACCCACCCGGTCACCGCGACCGAGCGGCCGCCGATGCACACCGTGCCCGAGTACGCCACCCGACACTGAGGACCCGTCCCGCGGGTTTGCCGCCCCGGAGCCCCGGCAACCAACCAACCATGGGTGATCTCACGACCGAGCGTTCGAATCCGACCGGCGCCGCCCCCGTCCTGGTGGCGTCCAACCGGGGGCCGGTGTCCTTCGGCACCGCGGACGACGGCACACTGACCCTCCGCAGAGGCGGCGGCGGACTGGTCTCCGGACTTTCCGCGATCGACGACCCGGACGCCGTCTGGGTCTGCGCCGCCCTCTCCGACGCCGACCGCCGGGCCGCCCGCGAGGCCCCGGACGGCCGGCTCGACCGGGCCGGCCACGACGTCGGCGGCCAGGCCGTCCGGATGCTCGGCATCGACCCGGAGACCTTCGCACGCGCCTACAACGGCATCGCCAACTCGACCCTCTGGTTCGTCCACCACCTGCTCTGGAACACCCCGACCGCCCCCGTCTTCGACGCCGGCTTCCGCACCGAGTGGGCGGCCTACACCGCGTACAACACGGCCTTCGCCGAGGCCCTCGCCGCCGAGGCCGCCCCCGGGGCCGCCGTCCTGGTGCAGGACTACCACCTCTCGCTCGTCCCGGCGCTGCTCCGCGCCGCCCGCCCCGATCTGCGGATCGGCCACTTCTCGCACACCCCCTGGGCGCCGCCCGAGTACCTGCGGCTGCTGCCCGACGACATCGCCGAGGCCGTCCTCACCGGCATCCTCGGCGCCGACCGGGCGGGCTTCCTGACCCGCCGCTGGGCGCTCGCCTTCGCCGACTGCTGCGAGCGGTACCTCGACGCGGAGGTCGACCGCGAGGCGCTCACCGTGACGTACGCGGGCCGCACCACCGCCCTCGGCGTGCACGGCCTCGGCGCCGACGCCGACTTCCTGCGCGAGCGGGCCCACCGGCCGGACGTCGACGAGCGGCTCGCCACCCTGCGCGCGACCGTCGGCGACCGCCGCACCGTCGTCCGGGTCGACCGCACCGAGCTGAGCAAGAACATCGTCCGCGGCTTCCTGGCCTACCGGCACCTGCTGCGCACCCGCCCGGAGTGGCACGACCGGGTGGTCCACATCGCCTTCGCCTACCCGTCCCGCACCGACCTCGCCGAGTACCGGGCCTACACCGACCAGGTGCGGGCGCTCGCCGCGGAGATCGAGGCGGAGTTCGGCACCCCGGACTGGCGGCCGCTGGTCCTCCACGTCGACGACGACTTCCCGCGCTCGCTGGCCGCCTACCGGCTGGCCGACGTGGCCCTGGTCAACCCGATCCGGGACGGCATGAACCTCGTCGCCAAGGAGGTCCCGGTGGTCTCCGACCAGGGGTGCGCGCTCGTGCTCTCCCGGGAGGCCGGCGCGCACGCCGAACTCGGCCAGGACGCGCTGAGCGTCAACCCCTACGACATCGTGGCCACCGCCGAGGCGCTGCACGCCGGGCTCACCATGCCGGCCGAGGAGCGGGCCGACCGCTGCAAGCGGCTGGCCGCCGCCGCGACGGCGCTGCCGCCGCAGCAGTGGTTCCTGGACCAGCTCAACGCCCTGCGGCCGGGCGGCTGAGCTCCTCCTCCAGCGCGACCAGCAGTTCCACCACGCCGGCCGGGCCCGGGACCACCAGGTCCGCCCGGTCGGCGAGCTCGCGCACCGGCGCGTCCCCGACCGCGCCGCTGCACACCAGCAGCCCGGCCAGACCCTCCGGGCGCAGCCCCTCCACCGCCGCGAAGGCCGGCACGTCCCCCAGGTCGTCGCCCGCGTAGAGCACCGAACGGGCCCCGCGCTCGCGCAGCAGCCCGGTCAGCGCCGCCCCCTTGTCCACCCCCGGCGGCCGCAGCTCCAGCACCAGCCGGCCCGGCTCCACCACCAGCCCGTGCTCGGCCGCCAGCCGCTCCATCGGCGCCCGCAGCAGCTCGAACGCGGCCGCCGGTTCGGCCGTCCGCCGGGTGTGCACGGCCACCGAGCGGCCCTTGTCCTCCACCCAGGTGCCCTCGGGCGCGCCGAGCGCCGCCAGCCGCTCCGCCAGCTCCGCCCGCACCGCGGCCACGCCCGGGTGCGGCGGCGGCGCGGTCAGCCGGCCGTCCTCCCAGCGCTCCGCGCCGTAGTGGCCGAGCACCACCACCCCGTCGATCCCGGCCAGCCCGCCGTACTCCACCGCCAGGGCGGCCGGCCGGCCGGTCACCACCGCGACCGCGCCGACCAGCGGCGCCAGCGCGCGCAGCGCGGGTGCCGCGCCGGGGTCCGCCCTGGCCCGGTCCGGGTCGGGGACGATCGGGGCGAGCGTCCCGTCGAAGTCGAGGGCGATCACGGCGTCACGGGGCGCGGCGAGCAGCGCCGCCAGCCCCGCGCGCCCGGCATCCGTCAGCGGTCGCGTCATGTCGGAAAGGCCCATGTCCGGCACCGTACCCAGCCCGGGCGGGGGCCACCCGTCGGGCGGGGGCGGCGCCTCAGCGGGCCGCCCGGCGGGCGTCGCGGACCCGGCGCAGCCGGTTGACCAGCACCGGGGCGTGCGCCAGCGCCTCCGGCCGGTCCAGCAGCCCGTTCAACAGCTGGTAGTACCGGGTGCTGGAGAGCCCCAGCTCCTCCCGGACGGCCCGCTCCTTGGCCCCGGCCGTCCGCCAGCTCCGGGCCTCCAGCGCCAGCACGGCCCGGTCCCTGGCATCCAGCCCGGCCGGAGCGGCCGGGCCGGTCTGCTGCTCCGACCCGTCCTGCTGCCCCGGACCGTCCGTCCGCTCCGGTTCCGGCCGCGCCGCTTCCTCGTCCGCGCCCATCCGGGCCCACCTCCGCCCATCACTACGGAGTGTCATTCTCCCCCGCGGACCCGACACACCCTGCCCGCTGCGCCGCCCCGGTCCGCCGACTAGCGTCGCCCCCATGACCAGCATCCCGACCGCCGCCTTCGCCCTGCACGTCCCGACCGCCGAGCTCGAACCCGACCCGCTCGACCCGGCGCAGATCGTCTCCGGCACCCCCGAGGTGTCCGGCCTGGTGCTCTCCGAGTCCGCCTCCGGCGAGTCGGGCATCTGGCAGATCACCCCGGGCGTGGTCACCGACACCGAGGCGGCGGAGGTCTTCGTGGTGCTGAGCGGCCGGGCCACCGTCGTGGTCGACGGCGGCCCGGTGCTGGAGCTCGGCCCGGGTGTCGCCGGGGTGTTCCAGGAGGGCGACCGCACCACCTGGACCGTCCTGGAGACGCTCCGCAAGGTCTACGCGATCACCTACTGACCACCTGCAGACCACCTACCGGCACCGACGCCGGTCGGCCGGGCCCGGGTCACTTGCGGATCCGGGCCGCCTCCTTCACCGCCGCCTGCTGGAGGTCCTCCAGCACCGGCTTGGGCTCGGCGGTCGCCGCCGCCCCGATGCCGGTCTTGATCCGGTTGGAGACCTCGGCCCAGGCCGGGTCGCCGAAGGGGTAGAAGCTCGCGTTGCCGAGCCCGGCCGCGAACTGCTTGAGGTCCGCGTGCTTCGGATCCGCGGTCATCGTGTCGAACGCGTCCTGGGTGACCGGCAGCAGGTTGTAGGTCTCGTCGAACTTGAGCTGGTTCTCCTTGGTGTAGACGAAGGAGAGGAAGCGGCGGATCTCGTTCTTGTGCCCGTTGGCCTTGAACGCCATCATCCAGTCGGCCACCCCGAGGCTGCCGGTCTTCGCCAGGCCGTCCTTCTTGGGGATCGGGGCCGTACCGAAGTCGATCTTGCCGTTGGTGGCCATCCGCAGCAGCGTCGGGTGGCCGTTGAGCATCGCCACCTTGCCGGCCGCGAAGTCGCTGTACACCGGGGTGCGGTTCATCTTCCCGGGCTCGGGGTACGTCAGGCCGGTGGCGACCAGGTTGCTCCGCAGCCAGCTGAAGGTGGCCTGGTTCTTGTCGCTGTCGATGGTGTAGTTGCCGACGTCGTCGGAGAGGCTGCCGCCGCCGCTCAGCGTCCAGAGCATCGACTCGGCCGGCGCCTCCTCGGGCCCCAGCGGCAGCCCGTACGGGGTGACGCCCGGGACCTTGGCCTTGATCTTCTCGGCGGCCGCCTTGAGCTCGTTCCAGGTGGTCGGCGGCTGGGCGATGCCGGCCTTCTGGAAGATCGCCTTGTTGTAGAAGAGCACCCGGGAGGAGGAGACGAACGGGATGCCGTACTGCGTGCCGAGCACCTGCCCGGCGTGCGAGAACGACTCCATGATGTTGGCCTGGGTCTCCAGCGAGAGCACGTCCGAGGCGTTGTACAGCCGGTCCGCGGCGGCCTGGTCGGCGAAGCCGCCGGTCTGCAGCAGGTCGGGGGACTTGCCGCTCCTGACCAGCTCGTCGACCCGCTTGCCGATGTCGGTCCAGCTCGCCACCTCGACGTCCACCTTGATGCCCGGGTTGGCGGCCTCGAAGCGGCGGGCGACGTCGTCCCAGTACAGCTTGGAGCTGGTGTCCGCGCTCTCGCCGTAGTCGGCTGCCACCAGCCGGAGGGTGACCGGACCGTCGTCCTGGCCGCCGCAGCCGGTGAGCACGAGGGCTCCGGCCAGGGCGCCTGCCATCGCGACGCCGAACAACCGGGTGGGGACCTGGGCGCGCCTGTCCAACGCGGGTACCGCCTTCGGGGGGATCCTGCTGAGGGGAAACGGACCGGATCGGGGGAGATCCGGCCGGGGGGAGGCCGCAAGGGTGCCAAACCGGGCATGCGGTGGTCCAGACCTCAGGCCCCCGAACGCCGGGTAGTTATCGAAGTGCGGGATTTGTTGCACACTGCGCAACAAAATCCGCGAATCCGACCTCTTGAACGCCCTGCCGCGCCCTGTCACACCGTGTCGCGCCCTCCCCGCGACCCGTCCGGCGGCCCGCGCAAAGTGCCGCATCCCGCACACTTCTGCGACAAAGCTCACCCCTTTGGACCAGACCAATGCGACAACTGGACTAGACCTCTTAGACCGGACCGGGGGAAACTGTCCCCCGTGAAGCACGTCATCGCACTCGATGTTGGCGGCACCGGCATGAAAGCCGCGTTGCTCGCCCAGGACGGCTCCGTGCTGTTCGAAGCACGACGCCCGACCGGGCGGGAACACGGCACGGACGCCGTGGTCGCCGCCATCCTCGACTTCGCCGCCGATCTGGCGGACGAGGGCCGCGCCCGCTTCGGCGTCGCGCCCCTGGCGGCGGGAGTCGCCGTCCCGGGGACGATCGACGAACAGCGGGGCATCGCGGTCTTCTCCGCCAACCTCGGCTGGCGCGACCTGCCCCTGCGCACCCTGCTGGGCGGGCGGCTGGCCGGCCCGGGCGGTGCGATGCCGGTCGCCCTCGGCCACGACGTGCGCTCCGGCGGTCTCGCCGAGGGCCGGCTCGGGGCCGGCCGGGGCGTCGACCGCTTCCTCTTCGTCGCCCTCGGCACCGGTATCGCCGGCGCCATCGGCATCGACGGCCGGATCGAGGCCGGTGCCCACGGCTACGGCGGCGAGATCGGCCACGTGGTGGTCCGCCCCGGCGGCCCCGCCTGCGGCTGCGGCGCCCGGGGCTGCCTGGAGACCCTCGCCTCCGCCTCCGCCGTCTCCCGCGCCTGGGCCGAGGCCGTGGGCGACCCCGACGCCGACGCGGCATCCTGCGCCGTCGCGGTGGACGCCGGGGACCCGCGCGCGGTCGCGGTCTGGCAGCGCGCGGTGGACGCCCTGGCCGACGGCATCGTGCTCGCCCAGAGCCTGCTCGACCCGTCCCGGGTGATCGTCGGCGGCGGGCTGGCCGAGGCCGGGGACACCCTCTTCAACCCCCTGCGGGCGGCGGTCACCGAGCGGCTGACTTTCCAGATGCCCCCCGAGGTCGTACCCGCCATGCTCAAAGACACCGCCGCGTCGCTGGGCGCCGGCCTGCTCGCCTGGGATCTGCTCTCCATGGAGGTGACCGCGTGACCGCGGACCGACTCGCACTGTCCGGCGCCCGGCTGGTCCTGCCCGGCGGCGTGGTCGAGGGCGACCGTCTCGCCGTCGAGGGCGAGCGG
>NZ_JZWY01000176.1:0-791 GCF_000966955.1 Streptomyces sp. NRRL S-495 | reverse complement strand
ATCGCCGGCCTCGGCGGTACCGCCACGCCCGGCGACCTCGACCTGACCGGGTACACCGTCGTGCCCGGCTTCGTCGACCTGCACGTCCACGGCGGCGGCGGCGCCTCCTACGCCTCCGGCATCGCCGAGGAGGCCCTGCGCGCCGCCCGCACCCACCTCGAACACGGCACCACCACCACGGTCGCCTCCACCGTCACCGGCGAGATCGACGACCTGGCCCGCCAGGCCGCCGTGCTGTCCGAACTCGCCGAGGACGGCGTCCTGGCCGGCGTCCACTTCGAGGGCCCCTTCATCTCCCGCAACCGCTGCGGCGCCCACCGCCCCGACCTGCTGCGCGACCCCGACCCGGCCCTGGTCCGCAAGCTCGTCGACGCCGCCCGCGGCCACGCGAGAATGGTCACCCTCGCCCCCGAACTGCCCGGCGGCCTCGACTCGGTCCGGATGCTCGCCGACCTCGGCGTCATCGCCGCCGTCGGCCACACCGACTCCGACTACACCAGGACCCTGGAGGCGATCGGCGCCGGCGCCACCGTCGCCACCCACCTGTTCAACGCCATGCCCGGCATCGCCCACCGCGCCCCCGGCCCGATCGTGGCCCTGCTGGAGGACGAGCGGGTCACCGTCGAACTCATCAACGACGGCGTCCACCTCCACCCCTCCGTGCTCGACCTCGCCTACGGCACCGCCGGCGCCTCCCGGGTCGCCCTCATCACCGACGCCATGGGCGCCGCCGGCATGGGCGACGGCCTCTACCCCCTCGGCCCGCTCCAGGTCGAGGTCAAGGACGGCGT
>NZ_JZWY01001190.1:0-3560 GCF_000966955.1 Streptomyces sp. NRRL S-495 | reverse complement strand
GGGTGTGCGGGCCGCCGTCAGGGTGCCGGCGGTCCGCACACCTCCAGGGCGAGGAGGCGGTACAACGGGTCGGCGATCGGGGTCTCCTGGTCCGGGAGTGCCGCGAGTCGGCGGACCGCCTCGGCCACCTGTTCGGCGTCGGCCCGCACGCACCAGGGGATGCGGCCCGCGTCGATCGCCTCCCGCCACTGCCGGGCGCCTCGCCCCTGTCCGGTGCCGGGGAAGCGGGCCTCGCCGACGGGGCGCAGGCCGTGGGCCGCCGCCCAGTCCCGGATCCGGGCGTGGCCGTCGGGCGCGTGCGGGGTGTACTGGCGGCGCAGCTCGGCGGTGGCCCGGGCGAGGTCGCTGTCCTCGGTGAAGTAGGCGGCCTCCTTGTCGACGGTGGTCACCAGCCTGCCGCCGGGCCGCAGCACCCGGAGGGCCTCGGCGAGCACGGGCTCCGGGTCCGGCAACAGGTGCAGCAGCCAGACCATCACCACCGCGTCGACGCTCCCCGAGGCGAACGGGAGCCGTGTCGCATCGCCGCACACCGCCCCGCCGGGTATCCGCCGCGCGGCCGGGACGAGCATCCCGGGGGAGCGGTCGACGCCGAGCACGGTGCGGCCCGGCCGTTGCAGTCGGCGCGTCACGATGCCGGTGCCGCAGGCGATGTCCAGCACGGTCGCGGGGCCCTGCGGGAGCAGCTGTTCCAGGGCGTCCGCCGCCGCCTGTGCCCGGGGTTCGCCGCCCCGGGTGGTGTCGTACGCCTGGGCCTCGCTGTTGTAGTCGATCATGTGGGGCCATGCTTCCGAAGTCGATTGCTCCGCACAAGGGAGAACCGCTCGGGTACGCCCGGAGGAGGAAGGCGCCCAGGACCGAGGGTTCATGGTCGGCCGCCTCCGCTCGTCCGCTGAGCTGACGGCCGCTCGCCCGGTGAGCTGACGACCGCCCGTCGGGCCGCGTGATCTTGTGGGACAGCGCCCGGGAGGCCGGGAACCGAGCAACACGCACCCTTGCACGAGAGGCACTTCATGAGCCGCTGGAAGACCGTCACCCTGGTCGTCACCGCCGCCGCCCTGGTCGCCACGGCCGCCGCCCCGGCCATGGCCGTCACCAAAACCGCCACCGCCACCACCGCCCGCCCGGACGCCGTCCAGCAGCGGTTGGACGCGCTGCTGACCGAGACGGGCGCACCCGGCGCGCTGGGCACCGTCCGCTCCCTGGACGGGCGCACCCGCAGCTACACCGCCGGGGTCGGCGACGTCGCCACCGGTGCGGCGGTGCCGAAGGACGGGCGGGTGCGGGTCGGCAGCAACACCAAGACCTTCACGGCCGTGGTGGTGCTCCAACTCGTCGCGCAGGGCAGGCTCGACCTGGACGTGCCGGTGGAGCGCTACCTGCCGGGCGTCGTCCGGGGCGACGGGATCGACGGCAACCGGATCACCCTCCGGCACCTGCTCCAGCAGACCAGCGGGCTGCCGAACTACACCCTCCACCTCGGCGACGACGTCCGCCGCTACGAGCCGCGCGAACTGCTCGACATCGCCCTCCGCTACCCGGCCGACGCCGCGCCCGAGGACCACAAGTGGGCCTACAGCAACACGAATTACATCCTCGCCGGGCTGATCGTCGAGGCGGTGACGCAGCGGAGCCTGGGCCAGGAGATCGAGCGGCGGATCGTCCGGCCGCTCGGCCTGCGCCAGACGTACTTCCCGGCCCCGGGTGACGCGACGATCCGCGGGGCCCACCCGCACGGCTACTACCGCGAGTCGGCGGACGGGCCGCTGGTCGACATCACGGACATGGACCCCTCCTGGGCCTGGGCGGCCGGCCAGCTCGTCTCCACCCCCTCCGAACTGGACCGCTTCTTCACGGCGTTGCTGGACGGTGAACTCCTCCCGCCCGCGCAGCTCGCCGAGATGCGCACCACCACCCCCGCCGGGGAGCCGTTCGCGGCGGGATCGGGCTACGGGCTGGGGCTGGTGAGCACGCCGCTGTCCTGCGGCGGCGAGTACTGGGGGCACGGCGGCAGCATCCCGGGCTACGAGACCCGGGTCGGCGTCACGGAGGACGGTCGCGCCGCCGCCGTCACCATGACGGTCCAGGCGCCGGACAAGGCGGCCGCGCGGAAGCTGGAGGGCGTGCTCGACGCGGCCCTGTGCCGCTGAGCGGGCGGCCGGGCCCGGCTCACCGGTCCGGCCGGACCTCCGGGTAAGCGGCCGAGGGGCCGCTGAACAGGGTGGTCGGCCGGTGGCGCAGGTGGAGGTCGAAGAAGGCGGCCAGATAGGCGCGTTGGGCGTCGACGGCGCGGGCCGGGGCGAGGGTGCCGAGGAACGCGTCGAGCTGTCCGGCGGGCCAGCCGAGGGCGGGCCGGGCGGCGGGGAGGAGGGCTTCGAGGTCGGAGAAGGTGCCGTGGCCCGAGTCGCCCAGGGTGAGCTGGCGGCGCCAGGAGCCGAGGTGCGGCCACAGCGCGTCCCACATCGCGTCGCGCACCGGGCGGTCGTCGGAGGCGCGGAAGAGCAGCAGCGGGCGGTCGGCACCGTCGGTGGCGGCGGTGCCGAACACCGGGCCGTCGAGCGAGACCCCGGCCAGCACGCGCGGGTCGTCGTGCAGGGTCTGGACGGTGGTCGCGCCGCCCATGGAGTGGCCGACCATGCCGACGTTGGTGGGGTCGAGTGCCGCGCCGAGGCCCGGCGGGAGGGGGCGGTGCTCGGCGTCGGGGTCGGCACCGGCCGCCAGGTCGGTCAGCCGGTCCAGGACGAAGCGGGTGTCGGCGGTGCGGTAGTCGACGATCCCGGCGTCCGTCATGGCGAACACGGCGGACTTGTTGCGGACCTCCAGCCGCCCGTCCGGGAAGGTGACCTCACCGGCGTCGAAGGTGTGGTCCACGGCGACGACCACGTAACCGCGCGAGGCGAGGTCCTCGGCGGCCAGGGTGGCGAAGGCGCGGTCGGCGCGGGAGCCGGGGGAGTAGAGGACCACCGGGTGGCGGGTGCTGCGGTCGGCCGGGGCGTCCTGGCGGGAGTGGGTGAGGGGCCAGGCCAATCGGCCCGGGGCGGCACCGAGGTAGTCGCTCTCCAGATGGGCCAGCGCGGCCGGGTCGAGCCACGGCGCGAGCCGGTGGGCGGGGGAGCCGCAGGCGGCGGCCGGGTACCAGAGCTGCGCCATCAGTTCGCGCGGACGCGGGGTGGGCGCCCAGAGGTCGGGGCGTTGCGGGTCGACCAGGTGGAGGGTGGTGGTGCCGACGGGGTGCGGGCCGGTCGGTGCGGGGAGGGCGAGCGGGATCGCGGCGGTGGCGGTGGTAGCGGTGGTGGCGGCCTGCGCGGTCGGGGGCAGCGCCGCCGTCGTGACGAGCGCACCGGTGGTGAGCAGGCCCGCGAGCAGGGCGGCGGCAGGGCGGGAACGGGGTCGGGGCATGGGCGGTTCCTTCGAACGGATCGGGTGACGGGGGTGGTGTCGTGACCGAGGTGCTGACGTGACCGTGCTGTCGTGACCAAGGTGACGGCCCGCCCCGGTCCGGCGCGTCCGGCCGTGGGCATACGACCGTGGTCGGATGCCCGGCCGTCCGCCGGTGGCTAGCC
>NZ_JZWY01001189.1:0-3764 GCF_000966955.1 Streptomyces sp. NRRL S-495 | reverse complement strand
TGTCCGACTGGACGCCGGAGAGCTTGTTGCGCCAGATGCCGGTGCTGTCCGGCCAGGCCATCCAGGTGCGGGTGTGGCGCAGGGTGTCGATCGGCACCCGGAAGCCGGCGGCGGCCGCGGCCCGGTCCGCGCCGGTGCCGCGGCGGCCGGTGGCTGCGGCGGCGGCCGGCCCGCCGGTCGCGACGGTGAGCGCGGTGCCGGCGGCGGCCAGGCGTCGTGCTGTCGGTCGCTCTGTCGGATCTGGAGCGGTCGTTCATCATTACCTCCGTGTCAAGATGCCCTGCTCGTCGAGCAGTTGACCGAAAAGGTAGAACTGACCAAGCGCTCGGTCAATACTTTGCGCAGCTTCGGCCCCTCCCCCGGCCCCGGCAGTCGTTACAGTGACCGCCATGGCGACACAGGCGACGGGCGCGGACCCGGCCACCACCCAGGACACGACCGCCAGCACCCAGGACGCGGCAACCACCCAGGACGCGGCAACCACCCGGGGCGCGGCAGCCACCCGGGCCGCGGCCGCCCCCCGGACGGCCGTCCCCGGCCGCGCCCGGACCTCGGCCAAGGGCGAGCAGACCCGGGCCCGGCTGATCGCGGCGGCCCGGATCCTGCTCGCGGGCGGCGAGGCCGGCCGGTTCACCACCCGCAACGTGGCCGCGCTGTCCGGGGTCTCGCACGGGATGTGCCACTACCACTTCGCCGACCGCACCGACCTGATCGTGGCCGTGGTCGCGGACCTCGGGCCCGAGTGGATCACCCCGCTGGAGGAGGCGGTGGCCGGCCCGGGCGGCTACGCCGAGCGGGCCGAACGGGTGCTGACCCTGCTCACCCGCCCCGAGAGCCCCGACCTCGCCCGGCTGCACGCCGCCCTGCACTGGCTCGCCCTCAACGACGAGCGGGTCCGGGTCGCCCTGGAGGCCGAGTACGGGCGGTGGCGGTCCTGCTTCGTCCGGCTGTTCCGGGCGCTCGCGGACGAGCGGGGCGGCGACACCGACCCCGCCCCGCTCGGCGAGGCCTTCGCCGCCGCCGTGGACGGCATCGCCGCCATCGGCTCGCTGGACGGGACGGTGGACTCCGCACTGGTGCTGCGCACCCTGCTGGACTCCCTGGCCTCGACGGTCGGCCCGCGCCGCTGAGGCACCCCACCGTTCACGGACCCGCCCCGGCCGGCTCGGCGGCGTCGACCCTTTTGCGGTGCTCCACCCGGCTGCCCGAGACGACCGTGACCACCAGGCAGGCCGCGATGATGCCCTCCGCCCAGAACCCTCCGCCCAGAAGAAGGCCACATAGTCGATCAGCGAGCCGATCGGCGGCGCGCCGGGCGCCGCGTTGCGCATGCCGATCAGCGCGAACAGGGTCGCCGCCATCCACCCCAGCGAGGGCCACACCATGCCCTGCCGACCCCGGTAGAGCACCTCCGCCCCGGCCAGGACCGCCAGCGCCAGCGCCCACATCGCCGCGATCATGAACCAGGCCAGGATGAAGGTGCTCCGTGCCCTGGTCACCCGCCCCTCGAACACCGTGCCGTCCGCCCCGTACGGGGTGCCGGCCGGGCGGACGAAGAAGAACGGGTCGGCGTCGCCGAACACCACCCCGACCGGGACGGCGCCGGTGGCGTCGGCGGCCGAGAACAGCACCTCGAAGCGGTAGCGGTCGAAGGGGTAGTCGGTCGGGGTGCCGCCGTAGAGGTTGGCCGACACCGGTTTGGGCGTCGCCGCCTCCCCCGGTTCGGCCCGCAGTTCGGTGCGGGTGGTCGACCGGACGGTGATGTCGACCCGGCGGGAGAAGGTGCCGGACTCCGGGTCCTGGGCCAGGGTGCCGTGCGGGACGGGCACCACGTAGAGCGTCATCTCGCCGCCGGCCGCGTCGATGTCCTGGGAGGTGACGTCGAGTTCGACCCAGTCGCCGGTGGTGGGGAGGGAGAGTTCCCGGGTCTGCTGGCGGGTGTCGCGCTCGTTGAGGTACAGGGCGATCCCGGCCGAGCACAGCACGGCCAGGATCAGCAGGACGAGGAGGAAACGGCGGTCCCGCAGCCGGCGCCCGCTCACGTCGGACCGGTGCCGGGGGCGACGGGCTGCTGCTGGGTGGCGCAGTGGATGCCCCCGCCCCCGGAGGCGATGTGGTTGATGGACACCTGGGAGACCTTCCGGCCGGGGTGGAGGTCGCCGATGATGCCGGCGGCCCGGTCGTCGGCGGCCCGGTCGCCGAAGCGCGGCACGATGACGCCGCCGTTGCAGATGTAGTAGTTGAGGTAGGTGGCGAGGAAGTCCTTGCCGGCGCCGGGGATCAGGTCGAGGTCGGGTTCGGGGAGGTCGACCACCTCGAGGGTGCGGCCCCTGGCGTCCTTCGCCGTGGCGAGGACCTGGAGGGCCTGGTCGGAGGCGGTGGTCCAGCTGTCGGGCGGGGTGTCCGGGCCGGGGCGGTGGACGACGACGGTGCCGGGCTCGGCGAAGCGGGCCAGGGCGTCGATGTGGCAGTCCGTGATGTCCTGCCCGGCGACGCCCTGGAACCACAGCACGGTGCTGACGCCGAGCAGGTCCTTGAAGGCCGCCTCGATCTGGTCGCGGCTCTTGCCGGGGTTGCGGTTGGGGTTGACCCAGGAGCTCTCGGTGGCCATCAGGGTGCCCTCGCCGTCCACCTCGATGCCGCCGCCCTCGCCGGTGATCGGCGCCTGGACGCGCGGGATGCCGTAGTGGTCGAGGAGGTTGCGGGCGACCTGGCTGTCGTTGGCGTGGGTCTGCTTGTTGCCCCAGCCGTTGAAGTTGAAGTCGATCCCGGCGAGCCCCTGCGGGCCGGTGACGAAGGTCGGGCCGGTGTCGCGGGCCCACAGGTCGTCGACCATCAGCTCCAGCACCTCGACCGTGGAGCCGCAGGCCTGCCGGGCCTGCTCGGCCTGGTCGGGGCGGGCCAGCAGCACCACCGGCTCGAAGCCGGCGACGGCGCGGGCCAGCCCGGCGATGTCCTCTCGGACGCCGGGCAGTTGGTCGCCCCACACCTCCTCCAGGGCCGGCCAGGCCATGAAGGTGCGGGTGTGCGGGGCGGACTCGGCCGGCATCGCGCGGGCGGCCGCGGCGCTCGGGCTGCCGGAGGCGGACGACGCCTGGGCCGAGGCGGTGCCGGCGGGGCTCGGCGGCTGCTCGTCGCCGCTGTCGGAGGCGCAGCCGCCGGTCAGGGCCAGTGCGGCGAGCGCCGTCCCGGAGCGCAGCAGCGTACGGCGGGACGGCCCGGGGTGGGCCGGGTGGGCCGGGTGAGCCATGGGGCCTCGTTCCGGTAGGTGCCTGAGGGGGTACGGTCCCGCACGCTACTGAGAGGCGGGTCAGGATCCGCTGCGGCAGGTACCCGCCATCGGGGTGAATCCCGGGCCCGCCACCGCCGCCCCCCGGAACGGGACGGGACCCCGGCCCGGCAGACCCCGAGCGGCTGCCGGGCCGAGGGGCTCACAGGGCGCGGCGCGCGGCGGCGATCCGGTCGGGATCCCAGCCGGGCCGGGGCACGGACTCCAGCAGCAGCCGGGTGTAGGCGTGCTGCGGGTCGTCGAGGACCTCGGCGGTGGGGCCGGCCTCGACGATCCGTCCGTGCCGCATGACCACGACCTGGTCGGTGACGCAGCGGACCACGCCGAGGTCGTGGGTGATGAACAGGTAGCCGATGCCGGTCTGTTCGCGGATGTCGGCGAGCAGGTTGAGCACCTGGGCCTGGACCGAGACGTCCAGCGCGGCGACCGCCTCGTCCAGGACCAGGACGGCCGGCTGCACGGCCAGCGCCCGGGC
>NZ_JZWY01001188.1:0-520 GCF_000966955.1 Streptomyces sp. NRRL S-495 | reverse complement strand
GGCCAGCGCCCGGGCGATGGCGACGCGCTGGCGCTGGCCGCCGGAGAGCTGCCGGGGCAGCGCCTCGGCCGCCCGGGTGCCGAGGCCGACCTGGTCGAGGAGTTCCTTGATCCGGGCCGGGTGGTCGGTGCCGGGGAAGTGCAGCCGCAGGGTCTCCCGCAGAGCGGCCTCGACGCTGGTGCGCGGGTCCAGCGAGAGGTACGGGTCCTGGAAGACCATCTGGACCTCGCGGGCGCGGGCGAGGCGTTCGGCCTTCCCCCGGGCGCCGCCGGTACGGGCCCGGCCCTTCACCAGGACCCGGCCCGCGTCGGCCCGTTCGAGGCCGACGACGATCCGGGCGGTGGTGGTCTTGCCGGAGCCGGACTCGCCGACGATGCCGAGCGAGCCGCCGGCGGGGAGGGCGAAGGAGACCTCGTCCACGGCCCGGACGGCGCCGAAGGTCCGGCACAGGCCGGTGACCTCCAGGGCGGCGGTACCCGGCACGGAGCCCGGGACAGCAGGACTCGGGGCTGCCTCAGAC
>NZ_JZWY01001187.1:0-3818 GCF_000966955.1 Streptomyces sp. NRRL S-495 | reverse complement strand
CACCGGCTTCGAAACAGCCCTGGAACGAGTCGGCCTGACCTGACACCACCCACGCACTGGCCTCGACCCACCCGGGGCAAAGGACACTGATAAGCCAACGGGCCGTGCGTAGAGGTCGGCCTTCGGTTCAGGGGTGGAGCTCAACTTGCCATTCCTTCCATGTGTTTTCTGATCAGCTCCCGCGAGAGATCAGCGGACAGGGTCGAAGGGAGGATCTGCGCAAGGTCGTCGAGGAAACGCTCGGCGACCTCCTCGTCTTCCAGGTACCGAGTCTCACCCGCGCTTTCGGCTGCCACCACTCCTGACACCGCTCACGCGGGGCAGGCCGAGGAGGGGTCAGATGAGGCCGTTGTCCCTGGCGTAGAGGGCGGCCTGGGTGCGGTCGCGGAGGCCGAGGCGGCTGAGGACGCGGGAGATGTGGTTCTTCACCGTGCCTTCGCTGAGGTAGAGGCGGGAGGCGATCTCCTTGTTCGTGGCGCCCGCCGAGACGAGGCGGAGGACTTCCGTCTCGCGGGGAGTGAGCAGGTCGGGGGCCGGGAGGCCGGCGGCCAGGTTGGCGATCACCGTCTGGTCGAACTGGGCCACCCCCGTGTGGGCGAGCCGGACGGCCCGCGCCAGTTCGGCAGCGGGCAGGTTCTTGAGGAGGTAGCCGACCGCGCCCGCCCGCAGGGCCCGGGTGACGTAGTCGTCGTCGTTGAAGGTCGTCAGCATCACGACCTTGCACCCGGGCAGGCCACGGCGCAGCAGTGCGGTCGCGGCCACGCCGTCGACCCCGGGCATCCGGACGTCCATCAGCACCACGTCGGGGCGGTGGGCCGCCGCCGTGTCGAGCGCCTCGGCGCCGTCGCGCGCGCTGCCGACCACCTCGATGCCGGGCTGGATGCCGAGGAGGGCGGCGATGCCCTCCCGGACGAGGTCCTGGTCGTCGACGACCAGGACCCGTACCGGCGTGTCCACGCTCTCCGCGTCCACCGGCCCGGTCACCACGGGACGCCGACCGTGAGGACCGTGCCGTGGGCGGAGGTGTCGACGGCCACCGTTCCCTCCGCGAGCCGGACGCGTTCGCGCAGTCCGGCCAGTCCGAACCCCTCCTCGGCGGGGTCGAACCCGGTGCCGTTGTCGGCCACCCGGAGGCGGGCGCCGCGCTCGTCGTAGACGACGTCCACCCCGATCTCGGTGGCGCCGGAGTGGCGGCAGGCGTTGGTGAGGCCCTCCTGCGCGGCCCGGTACAGGACCAGCAGCGGTCTGCGTTCGACGCCCGAGGTCTCCAGGGTGATGCGGCGGCTCCCGCCGTCCAGGTGGTGGACCAGGTCCGCGAGCGCGCGGGACAGGACGACCGGTTCGGCCTCCGACTCGGGCCCCAGGGTGCGGACGGAGGCCCGGACCTCGTCCAGGGCGCGGTTCGCCGACCAGCGGGCGTGCGACACCGCCCGGGTCGAAGCCTCCGGGTCGAGCGCGGCGAACGCCTCGGCCATCTCCAACTGGACGCCGATCGCGGTCAGATGGTGGCCGAGGCTGTCGTGGATCTCGCGGGCCAGCCGGTTGCGCTCCCGGGCCGCGGACAGCTGGGCGACCTCGGCGAGGGTGCCCTCCAGCCGGGCCCTGGCCTGCTGTTCGCGGACGGCCACGGCGGCCATCGCGACGGCCAGGACGACTCCCAGCGCGAACATCAGCAGGTCCGAGATGTACTCGGCCCGCACCTGCCAGTGCGGGACCCACAGGGTGAACGCGCCCGCCAGCGCCGCCACACAGCCCACGCCGAGGCCGACGGCGGCGGCGGATCCGTACGCGAAGAAGGCCAGGAACGGCACCAGGACGAACAGCACCCGCGACAGTCCGGACACGTCGACGGCGGTGACCGCGCAGAGCAGCAGCACCCTGAGCGCGAGGACCAGGCCCGGGGCGATCCGCCGGCCGCGCCACCGCCACCGGTCCCAGCCCCGGTCCCACCCGTCCAGGGCGATCAGGGCGCCGAGCAGGCCGACGAACCCGGCGGTCCTGGCCCCCGGCCCCGGGCCGATCACGGCGTAGTAGACGCCCCCGAGCAGGACGGCGCCGTACAGGACGGCGGGTATCCAGGGCACGGGGCGTGGCATCGGTTCTCCTCGGGTGCGAAAAGGTGGGAGGGCGGGAGACCTCTCCAGCGCGCAGCGTACGCGGCGGTCGCCACGGCTCCGCCGCCGCTCCGGGAACGCGTGCGGAATGTGGCCGAAGGTCATGTGCCTTCCGGTCACAGCCGATCGGGCCGTCCCGCACTTATCCGCGATGACCTGCGGTTCCTAGATTCCGGGGTGTCACATTCCCGATCGAGAAGAGGGCGTCATGCTTCGCCGTCTCGCCGTCGTACCGCTGCTGCTCGCCACCGCCCTGAGCGTTCCGGCGGGGGCCGCCGACCAGGGCGACCGGTGCTCCCGCGTCCGGGTCCCGGGGGCGGAGCACTCCGTCTCCAGCTGCCTGGCCGACCTGACCAGCACGGGGACCAGGCTGACCGGGCACACCGAGGAGAACGAGTGGAAGGGGCTGCTGGCGGACAACGCCGTCCTGCCGTCCGGGGTCCCCGGGGTCCAGGTCGACGGGTACTTCCCCGACACCTCCAGCACCAACACCGACCACGGCTGGAACCACGACAGCCAGTTCGTCATCCGGCTGCCCAAGCACTGGAACGGCGGTCTCGTGGTCGCCGGCCCGCCCGGGACCCGCAGGCAGTACGCCAATGATCCGATCATCGGCGACCAGGTCCTCGCCAAGGGCTACGCCTACGCCGCGACCGACAAGGGCAACACCGGCGACGAGCTCTACCGGGACGGCGACCGGCCCGGCGACGCCATCATGGACCCGGCGACGCCATCATGGAGTGGCACCGCCGGGTGGCGGAGCTCACCGTGGCCGCAAAGGAGGTCGCCCGGCAGCACTACGGGCGGGCGCCCGGCGTCACGTACGCCGCCGGGCTCTCGGCCGGCGGGTACCTGGTCCGCTGGCAGTTGGAGCACTACCCCGAGCTCTACACCGGCGGCATCGACTGGAACGCCCTGGTCTTTACCCAGGACGGCGGCCTGCTGGCCACCCTCCCGCCGGCCCTGCGCGCCTACCCCCGGCTGGCGAAGGGCGACCGTTCGGCCCTCGACGAGATCCTCGCGGCGGGCTATCCGAAGGACTCCGAGAGCCAGTGGGGCTACCACTACAACAAGCAGTGGGACCTCCTGCAGCGCGTCGTCCGCGAGGAGGTCGACCCCGACTACGACGGCGACCGGCAGGGTGGCACCCCGTTCTGCCCGCCGGGGAGCACGCCCGGCTGCGACACCGACTACGACTTCGCCTCGCGCCCCGAGTCGGTGCACCGGGCGGTCGAACGGATCTCGCTGACCGGGGACATCAAGCGCCCGCTGATCAGCATCCAGGGCACGCTGGACGCGCTGACCCCGCCGGCCACCTTCGGCGACGTCTACGACCGGATGGTCACGGCCGCGGGTCGCGCGCCGCTGCACCGCTACGTCCACGTCCCCGGCGGCACCCACACCGACGGACTGGTCGTGATCGACGCGAAGACGTACAAGCCGATGCTGCCGTCCTTCGTCGCGGCGTTCAACGAGTTGGAGGGCTGGGCCCGGCCGACCACCCGCTCGTAGCGCGGGTCCGACCGCCCGGCCCGGCCGCCCCGCGGCCGGGCCGGGCCTTTCGGTGCTTCAGCCGCCCCGGACGGCGTGGTCCCGCAGGGGGCCGAGGGTGAGGCCCCGGGTGTGGCAGGGGGCGGCGAGGAGGGGGAGGGCGGCGAGGGTGGCGCGCCAGGAGTCGGGGGCGGAGGTGCAGTCGGAGTCGTG
>NZ_JZWY01001186.1:0-407 GCF_000966955.1 Streptomyces sp. NRRL S-495 | reverse complement strand
CCGGCCACCGGCGGCTCGGTGAAGTACAAGGGCGAGGAGATCTCCAAGCTGTCCGGCGCCGGCCTCAAGGCCGTCCGCCGGAACATCCAGATGGTGTTCCAGGACCCGTACACCTCGCTGAACCCGCGGATGACGGTCGGCGACATCATCGGGGAGCCCTTCGAGATCCACCCGGAGGTGGCGCCCAAGGGCGACCGCCGCAAGGCGGTCCAGGATCTGCTCGACGTCGTGGGCCTGAACCCGGAGTACATCAACCGCTATCCGCACCAGTTCTCCGGCGGTCAGCGCCAGCGCATCGGGATCGCCCGCGGCCTGGCGCTCAAGCCGGAGGTGATCATCTGCGACGAGCCGGTCTCGGCCCTCGACGTCTCGGTCCAGGCCCAGGTGATCAACCTGCTGGAGCAGCT
>NZ_JZWY01001185.1:0-3917 GCF_000966955.1 Streptomyces sp. NRRL S-495 | reverse complement strand
ACGGAGGAGGAGATCTACTCCCACCCGACCCATCCGTACACCCAGGCGCTGCTCTCCGCGGTGCCGGTGCCCGACCCGACCGGGCGCGAGCACCGCGAGCGGATCCTGCTCAGCGGTGACATCCCCTCGCCCGCCAACCCGCCGTCCGGCTGCCGCTTCCGCACCCGCTGCTGGAAGGCGGAGGAGCGGTGCGCCGAGGAACTCCCGCTGCTGGCCGTGCCGTCGACGCTGAGCGGGCCGGCCGCGCACGAGTCGGCCTGCCACTTCGCTGAGGTGCGGGACGTGATCGGTTCGGGCTGACCGTGCCCGGCCGCACCCGGGGCCCCGGAGTCCGCGCGACTCCGGGGCCCTTCCGGCTGCCGGGCCGGGGTCACTTCTGGAAGCCGACGTTCTCCCAGACGATGTCGGACAGGCCCTGGGCGCCGATGTTGGCGAGGTCGGCGCGGCTCCCGTACAGCTGCGGGCGCTGGTAGAGCGGCAGCACCCCGGCCACCTTCCACAGTTCGGCGTCGGCCTGGTTGATGGCCTCGAAGGCGGCGGCCGCGTCGCCCGCGGCGGAGGCCCGGTCGAGTGCGGCGTCGACGGAGGGGTTGCCGGACTGGGAGTGGTTGGTGCCGCCGTTCTGGACGAAGTTGGCCCGGTTGCCGCTGGCCGGGAACGGTGTGCCGAGCAGCGAGTAGGCGGCGATGTCGAAGTCCCGCCGGTTGACGTACTTGTCGAAGTACTCGTTGGGGTTGGCGGTGACCGTGGTGACCTTCACCCCGACGTCCTTGAGCATGCCGGTGGCGACGGCGGCCTCGTTCTGGGCCTGGGTGACCCCGGCGGGGATGACCAGCCGCAGATTGAGCTCCTTGCCGTCCTTGCGGCGGACGTCGCCGTCGAGCTTCCAGCCGGCCGCGTCGAGCTTGCGGACGGCCTCGGCCGGGTCGTAGCGGCTGAGGCCGAGGGAGTTGTCCCGGTAGGCGTTCTGGTTGGCCACCAGCAGGTGGTTGTTGAGGGTGACGGTGGGCCAGTCGAGCCCGGCCAGGTCGGAGCGGGCGATGACGTCCCGGTTGATCGCCTGGAACACGGCCTGGCGGACGGAAGGATCGGTGAGCGCGGGGCTGCGGCCGTTCAGGGTGAACTGGCGGAAGTCGGGCCCGCCGGCCCGGCGGACGGCGGCACCGGGGGTGCTGCGGATCAGCTGGTAGCCGGCCACGTCCGGACCGTTGTTGAACAGGTCGATCTCGCCCTTGTTGAAGGCGGCGGCCATCGTGTTGGGCAGCATCGCGCGGAAGACGATCCGGTCGAGCAGCGGCTTGTCGCCCCACCAGGCCGGGTCGGCGACCAGGGTGACGGTCTGCGTCGCCCGGTCCATCCGCTCCACCTTGAACGGGCCCGCGGTGACCGGGACGGCGTCCAGGTAGGCGGTGTTGAAGAGTTCGGGGGTGGCGATCCGGCTCGCGGGCAGCAGCGGGGCGTTGGCGGCCCCGTTGAACATCGACTGCCACTCGGCGAACGGCCGCTCGAAGGTCATCACGGCCTGGAAGTCGTCCTTGCCGCGCTCGACCGCCGAGACCAGCTCGAACCCGGTACTGCTGGCCGACCGGTAGGCCGGGTCCTTGCCGTTCAGCGCCCGCCAGTTGGCCTCGATGTCGCGCCAGGTGATCGGGGTGCCGTCGGACCAGCGGGCCTTCGGGTTGAGCGTCCAGACCACCACCTGCCGGCCGTTCCGCTGCTCGCTGTGCGCGTCCTGGAGGTAGGCCGGGTTGGGGGTCTGGGTGCCGGCCGCGTCGGAGCGGAAGAAGGTCGGCAGCAGCGGCTTGGTGACGGCGATGGTGGAGGACTCGCCGCCGTCGGCCTGGATCGGCGACCACTGGGTGGAGTACTGGGCCACCGCGACCCGCAGGGTGCCGCCCTGGCGCAGCTCGGCGCGCTCGTGCGGATTGATGTCGACGGCGGTGAGCTTGGGCGTCTCGACCGAGCTCGGGAGGGCCCGGGCGTCGGCTCCGACTCCGGAGCCGTTGCCGGGGCCGCAGGAACACAGCGTCAGCGAGAGCGAGACGGCGGTGAGACCGGCGAGCAGGGCCGTGCGGCGGTACAGGGGGCGGCCCATGGTGGTTCTCCCGGGACGGATGCGGCGGACGATAGGCGTCACATCTTGCTGACCTGGGAGCGGAGTTGTCGAGGGGCGGGCCCGGATCGGGACCCGCCCCCCGGTAACGGTTCGATCAGGCCGGGAACTTGAAGGTCCGGTCCTTGTCGCCGCTCTTCTCGAACAGCGCGGTCACCTGGTCCGCGACGTCCTGCGCGGTGATCGGGACGAGCTGGCCGTTCTTCTTCGTCTTCACCTTGTCGAAGGCGCCGGCGAGCTGGCGGTTCAGCGCGTCGAGGTCCCACTTCGGCACGAACTTGCCGTTGGCGTCCGGGACGAGGGTGAGCGCGGCGGCGGCGGTCTTCGGCCCGAAGTCGAACTTCTTGGGGCCGGCCTGGATGTGGATCTGGCCGTTCGTCACCGACTTGCCGAGGGTGTCCGCCGCGCCCTGGAGGGCCTGCGGGGAGGTCTTCGGCTGGGCGGCCGTGACGGCCAGGGCGACGGGCTGCTCCGACTTGCCCGCGGCGCGGTCGCGGTAGGCCGTGTCGACCAGGTCGACGGCGGCGGCGGAGTCCACCGCCTGGCCGGCCTTGCCCGGGACGACGACGGTGTCGCCGTTCTCGGCGAACTTGACGTAGCCCTCCTGGAGCCCCTGGCCGGAGCCGCCGGCCAGCGCCTCCAGCGCGGACTTGAGCTTGGCCCGGTCGACCTTGACCTCCGGCGGGACGGCCTTCTCGTCGCCCTTGAGCGACTTGAGGACGTCCACCGGGTTGTAGGAGTGCTGGGTGAGCCGGTCCACGGTGGCCGTGGTGTCGAAGGCCAGTCCGGCGGCGGTCGGGTCGAGGTCCACGGTCTGCTCGCCGACCTTCAGCTTGACCGGCTGCTGGCCGGCCTTGCCGACACTCTCGTCGAGCTGGTGGATGGCCTGGTCGCGGTTGCTGCCGCCGATGTCCGTGCCGAGCACCACGGTGCCCTTGGGGATGTCGGACTGGTTCAGCATCAGCCCGGTGCCGTAGGCGGCGGCGCCGAGGAAGGCCACGCCGACGACCGCGTAGGTGGTGAGCTTGACCAGCTTCTTGGCGGCGCTCGGCCGGGGCTTGGCGGCCGCGGCGGGCTTGGCGGCCGGCGCGGGCTTCGGGGCCGGCGGGCCGTCCGCCGCCGGTGCGGTGGGCGGTGCGGAGTCCGCGCCGCCGGGACGCGGGTGGGCCTGGGAGGCACCGGGGTGCGGGCCGGCGGGTGCCCCCATGGCGTCGGGGACGCCGGGGAAGAGGCTGCCGGGTGCCGGGGCGCCGTGCGGGCCGCCGGGCGGGGCGGAGGCGAACAGGCCGGGCTGCGGGCCGCCGCCCGGAGCGGCCGGTCCGGCGGGGGACCCGGGTATGGGGCCGGCCGGGGCGTTCTCGCGGATCGGCGCGAAGCCGTCGACCGAGGTGTCCTCGGGGTCCGCGGTACCGGGCCCGGCGGGGGCGGGGCGGCCCCGGCCCTGCTGGGCGCCGCCGGGCCGGCCGGGGCCCGTGGCGAACGGGTCCGCACCGGGGTTGAACGGGTCGCCGCCGGGGTTGAACGGAGCGGTGCCGGGGGCGAAGGGATCGGCGGGCGCGAACGGGTCGGCCGGGCCGCCGGTGCCGAAGGGGTCGACCGGGGCGCCGGGCGCGAACGGGTCGGCCGGGGCGTCCGCGTAGACACCGGCCTCGTCGGCGGGCAGCTCGCCGCCGGCGCCGTACGGAGTGGCGGGCGCGCCGGTCGGACGCGGACCGGGGGCCTGTGCCTGGGCCTGGGCGGGCACCGGGCGGCCGTTGGCACGGGCCGCGGCGGGGCGCTCGGTCTGCGGGCGGCCGCCCTCGGG
>NZ_JZWY01001184.1:0-3920 GCF_000966955.1 Streptomyces sp. NRRL S-495 | reverse complement strand
CTTTGCGTTGTGCGTGAATTGCTGCCGAAAGGTCAGCCCTGCGGCTGCGGTTCGGCCGTGCCCCAGCTCGGGCGGCTCTCCCCGTGGCCGGGGGTGTTGGTGAGCCGGGTGACGGTCGAGCCGTCGGCGCGCATCGTGTAGAGCTCGGAGGCTCCGCCGGCGGGGGCCTGGTCGAAGGCGATCGCGGTGCCGTCGGGTGAGTAGGAGGCGGCTCCGTAGGTGACGTCGGACGGGCCGGGGGTGAGCGCCTCGACGGCCGTGCCGTCGGGGTGAACGGTGTAGATGCCGCCGCCGGGGGCGTTGTCGGGGCCGGCCGGGTAGGTGGTGAAGACGATCCGGCTGCCGTCGGGGGACCAGTCGGCGCGTTCGCCGGCCCGTAGCTCCCACGGGGTGAGCCGGCGCAGGCCGGTGCCGTCGGCATTGACGATGTAGAGGGAACGGCCGTTGGCGGGCTGGCCGGTGGCGCTGGTCCGGTAGGAGAAGACGAGCTGCTTGCCGTCGGGGGACCAGGACGGGTCGGTGACGGCGCCGGAGTAAGGGGTGTCGTTGGTGAGGAAGGTGAGCCGCTGGGCGCTGGTGCCGTCGGGGGCGATGACGAAGAGGTCGCTGTACTGGATCTGCTCCGAGTCCGGATCGGAGCGGCCCCAGCTGCGGGTGAAGGCGATCAGTTTGCCGTCGGGGGACCAGGCGGGCGCGGTCTCCGTCTCGTTGACGCAGTCCGGGGCGCCGGTCTCGCAGAGCGGGCCGAGCTGACGGGCGTTCCGGCCGTCGGAGCTCGTGGTCCAGATGCGGCCGGGGGAGTCGCCGCCGGTCCGGTCGAAGGCGAGCGCGGTGCCGTCGGGGGACCAGGTGGGGTGGTCGTCCCGGGTCTGGTCGGCGGGCTGGGTGAGTTGCTGCCGGGTCCGGCCGTCGGCGGTGACGGCGAAGATCGCGCTGGTGAGGCGGTCCTGGTCGAGGAAGCCCCTGCTGGCGATGAGGCCGTTGTGGGCCGGCGGGGCGGTCGGGGTGGCCGCGGCCGCGGCCGCGGCCGCAGCCGCGTCGACGGCGGCGGTGCCGTTGGCGACGGCCGCTTCGACGGTGGGGGTCGGGCTGGGCGACTCGGCGCGGATCTCGCTGAGCGGGATCTCGCCGGGCTGGGCGCCGCAGCCGGTGAGCAGGGCCCCGGCGAGCAGGAGGCCCGCACCGGCGTGAGGGCGGGTGCGGGCCTTGGCGGGGGTGGTCCGTGAGAGCCGTGTGCGCGTCATCCGCGTGTCATCTCCGTCTCCGATCCGCCCGGCGAGTCCGGACGTGATTGCCCCCCGAAGGAGCTGTCACCTTGTCAGATCGGAGGGTGCGGAGCCGGGCGACACGCGACGGTCCGCGTCCGCCCGGCGACGGAGAGTCGCCCGTTCGTGCGGCAGTACGGCAGCACGGCGGAGCAGCAGAACGGCAGTAAGGCAGATCGGCGGGAACGGTGGCCCGGGGTCAGCCGCGGGCGGCCCGGCGTTCGGCCTTGGCGAGGGCCTCCGCCTCGTCCTCGGCCTCGGCGACCTCCAGGGTGGGCGCGGTGCCGCCGAGGTGGACGGGCAGCCACCAGTTGTCCTCGGGACCGGAGGGCTTGCCGGGGTACTCGCGCTGGGCGCGGTCGAGCATCTCGGTCATCGCGGCGCGCAGGCGCCGGGTGACCATGACGGGCTTGTCCTGGGGCGTCAGCACGATCGGCTCGCCGATCATGATGGTGACCGGGACGTGCCGCTTGGTGAGCGTCTTCGGGCGGCCCTTGGTCCACAGCTGCTGGGTGCCCCACAGGATCACCGGGAGCAGCGGGGCGCCGGAGTCGGCGGCCATCCGGGCGGCGCCGGTCTTGAACTTCTTCAGCATGAAGGAGCGGCTGATGGTGGCCTCGGGGAAGACGCCGACGACCTCGCCGGCCCGGAGGGCGCGGACGGCGGCCTCGTAGGCGGGCTGGCCGTCGGTCCGGTCGACCGGGATGTGCTTCATGCCGCGCATCAGGGGGCCGGAGACGCCGTGCTTGAACACGTCGTCCTTGGCCATGAAGCGGGTCTTGCGCTTGCCGCCGCGGTAGGCGCCCAGGCCGGCGAAGAGGAAGTCGAGGTAGCTGATGTGGTTGCTCACGAGCACCGCCCCGCCCTCGGCGGGGATGTTTTCGGCGCCGACGATCTTGATCCGCACGTCGAGTGCGCGGAAGACGGTCAGTGCGGCGCCGATCACCGGCGGGTAGACGAGCTCTGCCACGGTCAGTCCTGACTTCGACGGGCCTGGCGGCCCGGTACGGCGGGGCCCCGGGGCGGTGCGTGGGGGCCGACCGGGAGCACGGCACACCGCGGCGGCCACGGGCGATACACGGAGATGATCCCCCGAAGGAGTGCCCGCTGTCACCTGAGGGGTGCCGCCTGGCGGAATGTGAAGGTGTGACGTACGTGATGGGCCCGGCCGGGAACTTTTCCGCTCCGGCCGGGCCCGGCGTCGGGTGGTGGCGCGGCGCGGTCAGGCGGTGAGGTCCACCCGGCTCTGTGCGCGGCGGAGCAGCAGATACATCTCGCAGCCCAGGCAGTAGCCGAAGGCGGCGTTCAGGAAGGCGGCGGCCAGCGCGAACCCGGTGGCGAGCAGGCCGAGCCAGGTGGCCCCGGTGAGGAAGTCGAGCACGCCGACGAGGGCGAAGACCAGGCCGACTCCCTGGGCGAACCTGGGCGGGCGTTCGTCCTCGGTCTCGGTCGGTGGTGCCAGCCGGGGCCGGACCAGTGTGCGGTAGAGCCACCCGTAGGGGGAGCGGCGCAGCCCGCCGAGGGCTCCGAGGGCGAAGACGAGGGCCTGGGCGGCGAGCAGGACTCCGCTGCCGGTGAGCAGGACGGCTGTCAGGACGACGGTGGTGAGCGCGGCGGCGAAGCGCGGGCCGCGGGGATCGATCTGCACGGGGACTCCGGGAGGGGACGGCGGCGGGCTGACGGTTGGGGAGCGTCAGCGACAGCGCGAGGCCGTGGCCCGGCACAGGTCGACCACCCGGCGGGCGGTCAGCAGCGGCTGTGCGGGGCGGTCGGAGTCCACCCGGCGATCGTACGCGGGCCGCGGGCCGGCGGTCGACCGTTTTGCCGGGGCCGCTCCCGGGGCCTGGGGGGCCTGGCGCAGACTGGGGGGATGACCGGGTTGGTGGTGTGCGTTGTCGTGCTCGCGCTGGCGAGTGCGTTCGGGCTGCTGCGGGCCAAGCGCGACGGGAGGCTGAGGGTGCGGGCGAAGGACGGGTCGGTGGGGCTGTCGGCGGCCGAGCTGGGGGTGCCGCTCGGCGAGCGGGCGACCCTGGTGCAGTTCTCCACGGCTTTCTGTCAGCCCTGCCGGGCCACTCGCCGGGTGCTCGCCGAGGTGGCCGGGATGGTCGACGGGGTGGCGCACGTGGAGCTGGACGCCGAGGAGCGGCTGGAGCTGGTCCGGCGGCTGGACATCCTGCGGACGCCGACGGTGCTGGTGCTGGACGCGGGTGGCCGGGTGGTCCGCCGGGCGGCCGGGCAGCCGAGGCGGGCGGATGTGATCGCGGCGCTGGGCGAGGCGGTCTGAGCGGTCCCGCGCCCCGGCACGGAACGGCGCGTTCCGTCGTCGCGGTGGGTCCCGAGGGGGAAGGAGCGCCCCCACGGGGTGGAGCAGGGGTCGGGCTGGGGCAGGATGGCCCTGACGGCAGTGCGTCCGTCCCGCGGTCCACCTGGGCCGACGGCCTGCTCGGGGCTGCCGAGGGGGTCCGAGGGACGCCCGGCCGGGACCGCGCGGCGTAAGCTACTGGCGAGTAGTGACCGTCGAGCTACTGGCGAGTATGCTGCCAGGGAGTTCCGGACCGGCACGGGAGCACGCTGCCGGGAGCAGGTGCGTACCGTGTTTCGCGCCCGCTTGCACAGCCGCAGCCGCCGGACGAGACCAGTACAGGAGACAGGCCG
>NZ_JZWY01001183.1:0-3976 GCF_000966955.1 Streptomyces sp. NRRL S-495 | reverse complement strand
CTCCCCACCCTCTTCACCACCGCCTGGCACACCGCCCACCCCTGACGGCGCGCCCCCGGGAACGCCGACGGCCCGTCCACCCCCGGAAACCGCCAGGGGCGGACGGGCCCCTCGGCCTCAGACGGGCGGCATCAGATCGCCCTCACTGATCGTGTACGTCAGCAGGGGTTGGACGAAGTCCGTCTCCCGGTTCTCGCGGCGCCGCAGCCGGAAGAACTCCTGCCGCTGCTCCTCGTCGGCCGGCACCAGGGGCTCGCCCTGCGGCAGGTACGGCTGCCCGTCAACGAACCGGAGCAGGGTCTTCGACGTCCGGAAGGTCACGCCCAGCCACCGGTTGTCCGCGGTCCGGGCCGGCGCGTCCAGGACGATCCGGTGCCGGAGCCGCCGATTCGACTCGACGGAGAACACGACCGCACTGTGGTGGAGCAGCGGGACCTCGAACGTCTCGTCACCGGCGCCCTTCGATTCGACGATCAGTTTCCTCGGCGGGTCCGCGTCGGGGTGCCGGTAGCAGGAGAAGACGGCGATGAACGACCCGTCGGCCAGGTCGAGGGCCTGGTCGGAATGGCTGCCCATGGTGGTGTACGCGTTCGTGCAGCTCTCGATGAGCGCGTTGTTGAAGCCGACCGCGAGGCCCGCACGCTCCCGGATCCGCCGTGCCAGCCGCTCGTGCACGGCCCGGAAGCGCTGCGCCGGGCCGCTGTAGCGGGTGGTGGTGCGGACCAGCGGCACGCCGCCCGTCCCGTCGATCCGGGTGAGCGTGGCGCCCTGGCGGCCCTTGCCCGTGTCCTCCAGGTGGGCCGATGCCGAGAGCTCCGCGAAGAGGTTCTCGTCGGCCGGCAGATCGTACGAGCGGACCTGGTCCGGGATGCTAGGGGTGGGGGGCAAGGTAGTCTCCCGTGTTCATACTGAAGCGGAACCCGTCGCCGTAGTCGATGAAGGACGAGGTCCTGTTCTCCTCGGCGTACAGCCGGCGCAGTTCGTCCATGCCGGCCGCTGTGGGCGGCTCCAGCCGCACCTGGTCCCCAGCCGCTTTCAGGAACGTGTGGCCGTCCCGGTGCACGGCTTCGGCACTCGAACAGCGCACCACGTACCCCAGGCGGGTCGGGAGCAGCTCGGCGTCCAACGACGAGGGCCGGATCTCGTGCGTGTAGAGGCGGTTGGTGGACAGCGGCACGAGGAACACGGAGCCGGGGTGGAGGGTCAGCGTGAACTGCGGCGGTAGTGCGACCCCGTTGAGCACGGCTGTCGGGTCCTTGAGGTGGAAGCGGAGCCTGGTCAGCCCGCTGACACCCTTCAACCCGAGGTCGAAGGGATCCTGGGCCAGGGGCCGCAGCCCGTCGAGCCGGTCGTAGAAGGTGCAGAAGGCCATGATCCCGTTGACGGGCATGTCCTTGGTCTTGTCGGCGTGGGCCGAGATCCTGGCCTTGGACTGCTTGCGCCCGTCCGTGGCACCGGAGTTGTGGTAGATCTGGGCGAGGACGTGGTTCAGCGGCGCCTGGTCGCGGAACACGGCGGCGGCCTCGCGGTTCAGCGCCTCGACGACACCCGTGTCGGTCGGGCCGAAGCCCTCGGTCGGCCCCGAGAGATTCGTGGAGCACCGCAGCAGACGGAAATGCAGGTCGTCACCGTCCCGCGTGACCGGCGTCAGATAGATCCCGCTGCGACGGGCCGTCCCGGGCTTGGTGGACTCGGTCAGCGACTGGAACGTGTGCTCCGCACGGATCCGCCCGAAGTGATCGGCGTCGGGTTCGAAGAACCGCGGGTAGTACACGCCGACACCGTGCACCCGGAGAGGAACCCGACCGAGCCCGACGACACTCCACGGCGCCTCGACGTCCCCGCCCTCGTCCCCGCCGTAGCCGTGCGACAGCTCCCGGACGACGAACACCCGCGCGGCCGCCCGCAGCCGGCGGCCACTGATCGCGGCGATGTCGCCGCACAGGTAGACGGTCCTCCGCGCGAGATCGACCGCGCCCGAGGCAAGCTCCTCCGGTGTGACGACCGACCCGAGGAAGCGCGCCACCACGTCATGACCGTGCACCACCGACGGCGCGACCAGGACGCTGCCCGCCTCCTCGACGCGGGCCTCTGCCGCCTCCGTCGCGTCCATCAGGAACTACCGCCCTTCGCGGACTTCAGTGAATTGCCCACAACCGTTGATCGACGATGGTCTCACGCGGGTCGGACAGCGGGTAACGCCTGCCCTGCGGCCGTCGCCGGGGCCCCCGCATCGCCCCGTGGCCACGGCTGGGACGATGAACCTGTGCCCGAGAAACCGAACCTGTTGTCAGGCCTGTGGCCCCTCGCGCCGTGCGGCGCGACGGACTGGTTGTTCGAGCTCTGCGGCGACGGCTTGACGGGGTTCATGCCGCCGGCGATGCCCGATGCGGCCTGGGTGCTCAACGCCATGTACGAGCACGAGCGGGGTCCGGGCGCCGTCACGCACCACGAGTACCGCCAGGCGCGGGTGGCGGACCGGAGCGCCCCGCGCGACATCGTCGGGGGCATCGACCTCGACGACGTCACCGTCACCACAGGGGGCGGCCTGGGCCGCTCCCGGCACCCGGGCCCCGGCTGGCGGCGTCTGCGATGGGCGGACCTGGCCCGGCGCACCGGTGACCCCGTGGTCCCCGACGGCCTGCTGCCCTCCTACCGCTGCTTTCCCTCGGCCAGGACGAACGGCAGCTGGCCGGTCGGTATCGCCCCACCCACCGAGGGCAGCCTGGACCGCGAGACCTGGATCCGGCTGATCGACATCCTCACCGCGCACAGCCCCGCGGGCCCGGACACCCGCTGCCTCGCCTACTACAACCCGATGACACTCGGAGCCGTCGACTTCGACAACCTCCACGTGCGGGCGGGGCGGCTCGGCGACGCCGTGAGCCTCTACGACGTGCCGGAGGCCGATCTGGCCGACTTCAGCCCCGCCAACCTCTGGGCCGAGGACCGCTCATGGGTCCTGTGCACCGACTACGACCTGTGGGCCACCAAGGTCGCCGGCCCCGCGGCCCTCGTCGAGGCCCTGCTGAACGACACCGGTGTCGAGGCGGTACGGCTGCCCTGGGCGACCTGAGGGCGAACCGCACCGGCCCCGTCTTCCACCGGCCGAGTGGCTCGCCCTCGGAGCCCGCGCGGGGCGTCGCTTCCCTCGCCTTGCCCGGCGTGCCGGTGTTCGCCGCCGGGCCGGCTGCCGAGGAGACTGTGCGCTGTGACTGATGTGCGCGAGAACCTGACCTATGAGAAGTTCGGCCTGGCGGTGCGCGAACTCGCGCGGACGATCGCCGACGACGGGTACGAACCCGACCTCATCCTGAGCATCGCTCGCGGCGGCGTGTTCGTGGCGGGCGGTCTGGCGTACGCGCTGGACTGCAAGAACATTCACCTGGTGAACGTGGAGTTCTACACGGGTGTGGGCACCACTCTGGAGATGCCCGTCATGCTGGCGCCCGTCCCCGCGGCGATCGACTTCACCGACAAGAAGGTCCTGATCGCGGACGATGTCGCCGACACCGGCAAGACCCTGAAGCTGGTGCACGACTTCTGCCTCGGTCACGTCGCCGAGGTGCGGTCCGCCGTCATCTACGAGAAGTCGCACTCGCTCGTGAAGTGCGAGTACGTGTGGAAGCGCACGGACGACTGGATCAACTTCCCGTGGTCGGTGGAACCGCCGGTCGTCCGGCGCGAGGGCCAGGCACTCGATGCCTGACCGGAGGATCGCCGTGGGGGTCGTGGACGAGGACGGCCCGGGTAGCGCTCGGGCCTGACGACGTATCGGCATGCTGCGCGGGATTGACTGCTGGAGGCGCCGGGCCCTACTTTGAACGCGTTCAATCTCGTGGAGGGGGCATGGGGATGAGGCAGAACACCGGACCGGTGGCGGCTGTGGCGGCCGTGGCGGGTGGGGGACGGGTCGGGGGGAAGGAACGCGGTCTTCGCTGCGACACCGCGCATTCCCTCACCGTCACTCTGCTCG
>NZ_JZWY01001182.1:0-3566 GCF_000966955.1 Streptomyces sp. NRRL S-495 | reverse complement strand
CTCCCGTTCGCCATCGGCGCGCGCGGCTGGGCGGACCACGGCAGGGCGGCCCTGCGCTGGTTCCTGCGCGCCGCCACGCACTACGTACTCCTCTTCCTGGCGCCGACGCTGCTGCTCCTGGACCTGGCCGCGCTGGCCCTCAGGGCGTCCTACGGCGGCACCTGGAGCTCGAACGAGTCACTGCTGGAGCTGCTCGCTCTCTCCGCGCTGGTGATCGGCGGTCCTGTCGTCCTGGCCCTGCTCATGGTGGCCCCGTGGGCCGCCCGCGGCCGCGACGCCCGCTGCGCCCTCGCCGTGCTGGCCAACCTGCTGCCGCTCTTCCTGGTCATGCTCGGCGGCATCCCGGCAGTGCTCGTCGTCATGGTCAACGTGGTATTCACCTGCCGGGTGATGCCCGCGGCCACCCTGCGGAGCCCCCGCCCGGCCGAGGCGTAGGGGTGCCGGCGGGGCCCGCACGGCCGGGGCCGCTCACCGCCGGACAGTGCCGGACCCCGGAACGGGGCGGGGCCCGACGGCGGATTCGCCGCCGGGCCCCGCCCCGCCCCGGAAGCCGGTGTCAGAAGCAGCGGGTGAAGCCGTACCTGATGCTCCGCCAGGAAACCCGGCCGTAGAGGCAGCGGTTGGTGTTGAGGGCGTAGCTGGCATATCCGCTCGCGAGGCTCAGCGTGAACCCGACGACGACGCCCGGAACACCTCCCACGAGGGCGCCGATCGCACCCGCCACCATCCACCAGAAGCTCGCCACCGCGTTGGTGATCTGGCGGTCGAAGCGGATCCCGACACCGTTCCAGTGCCACTCCAGCTTCACCCGCCACAGGCCCGACGGGTCCGCGTTGGTGAGCGGGTTCTGGTCGGCGTAGTCGTAGGCGTTGGCGCTGCCGTACAGCACCGGGTCGGTCTGCAGGAAGCGTCCGCTCGCCGGGTGGTAGAGCCGTGCGCCCATGAGGAGGTCGCCGGTCGGCGTCCCCGCCGAGCGCCTCGGGCCGCCCAGCCAGCCGTAGCGCACCGGCTGCTGGCCCGCCCTCGGCACCCCGAACTCGTCGAAGCCCAGCACCACCGGCGCTGCCCCGGCCACCGTCGGCAGCAGGACCGCGACGTCACCGTGCAGGTTGGTCAGCGTCAGCACGGTGTCCCCGGTGGCCGAGGTCAGGGCGCCGAGCCCGCCGCCCGGGGCGAGGACGGAGCGGGTGACGGCGCCGGCAGTGTTCTCCGCCGTCCAGCGCGGGTTGTCGGTGTCGTCGCCGTAGTGGTCGGTCCCGACGCCGGTCCGCACCCACGTCCCGCCGCTCGGGACCTCCGCGGTCCAGCCGCGCCGGCGCAACTGCGGGTCCAGCGTCCAGGTCTGGCGCGCGGCGGGGGTCGCCTGCGACTGCACCAGGTCGTTGGCGTAGTAGCCGTTGGTGACGCCGCCCGGCTGGGCCGTGGTCCGGCCGAAGGCGTCGTAGGCGTAGCCGGGGTCGGTCAGCCGGTCGGCGCTGTCGTAGCCGGAGGTGGCCGGGGTGCCGCCGGTGGTGGTGCAGTCGGCGCCGGGCGGGGCCGCGGTGCTGCTCCGGGCGGTCCGGTTGCTGTTGCGGTCGTAGCCGTACGTCCGGGTGGTGCAGACGCCGTCGACCGTGTCGGTGGCCGTGACCAGCCGGCCCGCGCCGTCGTAGCCGAAGGTCTGCGCGGAGGTGCGGCCGGCGTTGCCGGTGTGGCCGGTCCACTGGCCCTGGGCGGTGATCGCCACCGTGTCGGTCAGCACGGCCACGCCGTCGCTGTCGCGGGTGTACGTCAGCGTGGTCGCCGCCCCGGTGGGGTCGGTGGCCTGGCGGGCGGTGTAGCCGCCGGGCAGGCCCTGCGAGTCGGCGGTGCCGTCGGCGTTGTAGTGGGCCGTGAAGGTCCCGGCGACCGAGTCGGCCACCGCGGTGACCAGGCCGCGCGGCTCGGCCGCGGTGTCGTAGGTGTAGGTGGTGGTGGACGGCACGCTGTCGGTGACGGCGGCCGGCCGGTTCAGGGTGTCGAAGGTGGTGCGGGTGACCCCGCCGTCGGCGTCGGTGTACGCGATCTGGCGGCCCAGCCGGTCGAACTGGCGGGTGACGGTGCCCGCACCGGAGGTGGCGGTGGTCACGGCCCGGCCGGTGGCGGGGTCGTACCCGGTGGTGACGGCGGGGACGGCGGTGCCGGTGCCGCCGGTGACGGTGACCGTGGTGGGCCGGCCCGCCGCGTCGTGGTCGCGGACCGTGCTCCGGGTGACGCCGTTGGCCGTCTCGGTCTGCTTGGTGAGCTGCCCGTACAGGCCGTACTCACTGGTCCTGGTGGGGAGTTGGGCCGGGTTCTGGCCGCCGCCGGTGATGCCGCCGCCGGGGCCGGTGGTGCAGACCGCGTCGGCCCACTCCGGCCTTCCGCCGCAGGGGCCGGTGCCGTCGCCGGTGTAGTAGGTGGTGACGGTGGCCCCGGCGTCGGCTCCGGAGGAGGCCGGCAGGGTGGTCCGGGTGACCTGGCCCTGGGCGTCGTACGCGGTGGTCTTCGTCAGGTTGAGCCCGCCGGCGTCCTGGGTGGTGCTCACCGGTCGGCCCTGGGTCCAGTCGTACCCGGTGCGGGCGGTGCGGGCGTCGGCGAACAGGGCCGGGTGGGAGCGCGGTTGGGCGCCCACCGTCGTCCCGGTGACCTGGTTGCGGGTGACCGCGGTGCCGTCGGTGGGCCGGCCCGCGTCGTACTCGCGGACCGTACGGGCGCGGGCCGCGATCTGGTTGCCCGCCAGGGCCACGGTCGTGGCACCGTCCGTCAGCGGGGCGGCCAGGGCGGTGCGGCGCAGCGGGTCGAGCGTCTCGGTCTCCCGGGTGCCGTCCGGGCTGTAGAGGTGCTCGGTGGACAGCAGCCGGGCCCGTTCGGCGCTCCCGGCGCCGCTGATGCCGAGGTCGGTCAGCACCGCCCGGTCGGCGGGACTCGTGCCGAGGGCGAGCAGCCGGTTGGCGGCCGTCAGCTGCCGGACGGTGTTGCCGAACCGGTCGTACTCGGTGACCGCGATGTTCCCGCCGGGCTGGGCGGTGTCGACCGGCCGGCCGGAGGCGTCGAGGTAGTTGACGGTCGCCCGGGTGTAGGCGCCGGCGGGCAGGGCCCGGCCGTCGCTCGACGCCGGCACCTGGTCGGCGGGGAACACCGCGGTGGCATCGGTCGGGTTGTCGCGCTGGCCCCAGCCGGCGGTGGCGCCCGCCCCGAGGTCGTACGGCGCGCCGACGCCGGTCAGCGGGACGCCGTAGACCAGGGTGGTCGTCGCCGTCCCGTCGGTGCGGTCCGCGCTGCCGGGGGCGAGGGCCGGGCGGGAGACGGACAGCAGCATGCCGTCGCCGGCCGCCGCCGAACCGCCGGCCCGGCCGTAGGCGAAGGTCCAGGGGAGTTCGCCGGGCGGGGTGAGCCCGACCACGCGCCCCGCGTCGTCGTAGGCGTAGGCGGTCTTCAGGGCGGGGCTGGTCCGCGGGTCCCAGGTCTCCCTCAGACGGCCCAGGTCGTCGTAGGCGTAGCGGGCGACGTCGGTGGCGGTGCCGCCGCCCGCCCCCGGCGCGGTCGCCCAGAGCCGGACCGCCGAG
>NZ_JZWY01001181.1:0-2822 GCF_000966955.1 Streptomyces sp. NRRL S-495 | reverse complement strand
GCCGAGACCTGGTCGGCGAAGTCCCCGAACACCGCGGCGGTCGCGGTGGTGGCCGGCGCGTAGACGAACTCCAGGACGCGGCAGCCTCGGGTGGCGGGGGCGGCCTCGCACGCGCCGAGCGTCACCGCGCTGCTCGCCGCGATGATGCGCCGCGGGCGGGCGAGGGTGGCGCCGCCGGGGCCGGTGACGGCCTCGGACACGACCTCGGTGGTGGAGTTCGCCAGACCGTCGGAGAGCGAGGTGGTCACCGTCCAGACCGTCGCGGCGGGCGTGACCTTGGCGAAGGTGGTGACGCTGCCGTCGGTACCGGTCAGGGTGAAGGCGCCCGCGAAGCCGCCGGTCAGCGTGAGGTCCTCGGAGCCGGGTTCGGGCACCCAGCCGGTCCCCGCCGCGTCCGCCGTGAAGCGGATCCCGGTGCCGGACCTGGTGGCCACGTCGACCGAGGTGTCGGAGGTGCGGCGGACCGCGGTGTAGGTCGGGTTGGTGCGGGTGGCGACCGTGCCGGACACCCACTCCTTGCCGAAGACGGCGGCCTGGCCGTCCTGCCTCGCCCCGGCGTCCGGGACCCGGGATCCGGCGGTGCGGGTGACCGCCATGTCGAAGGCGGAGACATCGGTGCCGCTCAGGCCGAAGTTGCCGGTGAGCAGGTTCACCGAGCCGGGCCCGACCGCGGTCGACGTGGCGACCTCGGCGGTCCGGTCGACCACCACCTTGACGGCGTCCGAGGAGGCCGCGGCCGCGTTCGGCCCGGTGAAGTCGGCCCGGACCTGGACCGCCCCGTCCGGGGTGACGGTGTCCGTCGCGGTCCACGCCAGCGGGCGGCTGGCCCCGCCGGTCAGCGGCTGCGGCCAGGCCGCGACCGGCTGTCCGGCGTCGGTGACGGAACCGGGCGGGACCGGTGCCCAGGCGTCGGCGTCGGACCGGCGCCAGGAGAAGGTCACGGCGTCGAACCGGCTGGAGTCGGCCTCCGCGGACAGCGGGAGCCGGGCCGGGACGCGCCGTCCGTCGTCGACCCCGACGAGCCCGCCGGCACCGGCGTGGAAGGTGTACGTGAACGGCTCGGACCGGTTGTCCGCCTGGTCGACCGCCCGCACCTGGAGGGTGTTGGTGCCGCCCCTGGCAGGCGTGATCTGCAGCGGGACCGGCGTGGCGGCGCCGTTCGTCGCCACCCTGGTCCACCCGGCCCCGTCGAGCGACCACTCGATCCACCGGTGGTCGGCGGCGGGCGGGGTGACCACGAAGACGCCGGCCTGGCCCGCGCCCTTGACCCAGCCGGTCTCCGGGTAGTCGGCCGAGGTGACCGACACCGGGGCCGACGGCGCGCTCGTGTCGACGGTGAACCGCTTCCAGGGCGACCAGCCGAGGTTGTAGTGGGTCCCGTCGTACGGGTTCGAGCGGAAGCGGTAGGTCCGGCCGTTGACGAGCAGACCGGCCGGCACCGTGACCGATACCGCCTGGCCGCTGGCCCCGTACGGGGAGACCAGGAGGTTCCCCACCTGGGTGTCGGTGGTCTCCTCGAAGATCTGGAAGGTGCCGTCGACCCGGTCGTTGTTCAGGTCGGCGAAGGTGTCGCGCAGCGTCGGCGTGAGGGTGTTCACGACGTAGCCGCCGTCGGCCGGGAAGAACGGCGGTCCGGCCTGGAGGTCGGTGCCGGTCCTGGGCCGGTAGTTGTAGGTGACCGAGAGCTTGGGGATCTGCGCGGCGGCGTTGCCGGAGTAGAAGCGCTTCCACCCGGCGGTGCTGCCTTCGTTGGCGGCCCGGATGCCCAGCCCCTGGACGGCGACCGAGGGCTGCCCCGCCCAGTACTGCAGCAGGGAGGTCACGTCGGCGCTGACGTAGCCGCCGTTGGAGCAGTTCTGGCCCTTGGTCTCGGTGGAGGTGGCGTACCGCTGGTACCAGGTCGGCTGCGCGGTCCACCGGCTGGTGGTCTTCCCGGTGCCGCTGTCCCACACCTCCCAGGCGGCGGGTGCCTGGCAGTTCCAGGAGTGGTAGTTGAACAGCGACAGGGTCGCGCTGGAGACCAGCGCGTCCTTGATCGGCGTCATGTCCCAGCTGATGAAGGAGCGCGCGACACGCGGCTTGGTGTTGGGCCCCGGATCCGCGTAGTCCCCCGGCCAGCCGATCTTCAGCTCGGTCGAGGCGGACTCGTCGACCGTGTCGCCCTGCTGGACGAAGGTGTCGAACACGTCGGAGAGCACCGTGTCGGACGGGTCGACGGTGACCGGGTAGCGCGTCGCCGGGTCCGCCAGGAACGCCGCGTCGGGGCTCAGTCGCAGTTCGATGTCGTCGCCGGACTGCGTGACGGTGAGGCCGACCGGCGCCCTGCGGGTGTGCTCCAGCGAGCGCTCGTCGACGGTGGCGTCCCACATGACGGGCGCCGGCATGGTGCTGAGCCGACGGCCGGTCGCGCGCTCGCTGAACTCCACCGAGCCGTCCGGCTGTTGGACCGCGGTGACCCCCGGTGCCCGGATCGGCAGGACGAAGGTCGCGTCCTCGGCGGGGCGGCGCTTGAGCAGCAGCGACTGCTCGTACCCCGTCCGGGTGGCGTCGATGACGAGGTCCGCGCCGGGGAGCACGTCCGGGTAGGTCGCCCGGGAGCCGTCGGTCTGCGGCTGGGGCAGGCCGCCCTTCCAGCGCATCGACACGCTGCGGTCGCCCGCCGAGAGCGTGATCAGGTCCTGCGCCGGGGCGTTCACCGCCGCGGCGAACGACGCGGCCCGGCCGCCCTTTGCCGCGGCCAGGGTGAGCCCGCGCGGGTGCGCCTTGGCCGCCACGGAGCCGTCGGACTGCCGTCCGAACGACACGTCCACGTCCACCCAGTC
>NZ_JZWY01001180.1:0-518 GCF_000966955.1 Streptomyces sp. NRRL S-495 | reverse complement strand
GTCCACGTCCACCCAGTCGGCGCCGCGCCGGAACCGGACCGGTCCGGCGGCCGTGTCGGTGGTCAGCGTGCCGTCGGGGTTCGCCCAGGTCGTCGCGGTCTCGCTGCGCGTCCCCAGCACCTCGACCCGGCTGCCGCGCAGCTTCGCGGCGAGCAGGGCCGACGCGGTGTCGGACACCGCGGCGGCGGGCCGGGGCGCCTGCGGGCTCGGCTTCGGCGGTCCTGCGGCGGCGCCCTGCACCCCCGTAAGCAGACTCGCACCGAGCGCCCCCGCCACTACGGCAGCCGTCAGCGCGCGCCGTTTCGCGCGTTTCACCCGCCGCGCTCGGAGCATGCGTGCGGACATGTCCCCACCCCCCGTCCCGGACGGCCGGGGCGGCCGCCGTCCGGCTGATGGTATAGACATGTCAAAAACGCCGACCAGCCTCCCTCCGGCCATTCCCCGGCCGCTCCCCTCCGCCCCACCCGTCCACCCTCGCCCCTCGGACCGACCCCGGAAGCCCCACCTCCCCCCGCACG
>NZ_JZWY01001179.1:0-4209 GCF_000966955.1 Streptomyces sp. NRRL S-495 | reverse complement strand
GGACAACACCAGCGCGGACAGCACCGGCACGGACAGCACCGGCGCGAACAGCGCCGCCACGCCCGCCGCCGCCACGATCGGCGTCCTGGTCGGCCCGGCCGGGACCGGCAAGACCGCCACCGCCCTCCGCTGGGCCCACGACGCGGCCGCCGCCTACCCCGACGGACGGCTCTTCGCCGACCTCAACGCCTTCGGCCCGGGCCGCCCCGCCGAACCCGCCGCCGTGCTGGGCCGGTTCCTCCAGGCCCTGGGCGTGCCGGAGTCCGAACTGCCCGAGGACCGATCGGCCCGCGCCGCCCTGTACCGCTCGCTCAGCCGCGACCGCCGCCTGCTGGTGGTCCTGGACGACGTCGCGGACGCCGGGGACCTCACCGACCTGCTGCCCGCCGGTCCCGGCTGCGCGACCGTGGTCACCAGCCGCAGCACCCTGGCGGACCTCGTGGTCACCGAGGGCGCCGCCCTGCTGCGCCTCGGCCCGCTGCCCGCCGAGGAGGCCGGGCGCCTGCTGGAGCACCTGCTCGGCCGCCCCCGGGTGGCCGCCGAACCGGAGGCCGCCGCCCGGGTCGCCGGCTGCCGCTCGCCCTGCGGATCGTCGCCGCCCGGCTGGCCACCCACCCCGCCTGGGCGATCGCCGACCTGCTGCCCGAACTCGACGACGAGCGGACCAGGCTGCACGCCCTGGACACCCGGGGGAACAGCAGCCTGCGCGCCGCGCTGGACCGGACGCTCCGCCACCTGACCGGTACGGCGGCCCACCTGCTGGCCCTGCTCGCCGTCCACCCCGGCCGGGAGACGGACGTCCCCGCCGCGGCCGCGCTGCTCGGCGCCGGTCCGGACGAGGCCCGGGACGCGCTGGCCGCCCTGGCCGCGCACCACCTGCTCACCGAGATCGCGCCCGGCCGCTACCGCCGCTGCGACCTGATCCGGCTCTACGGGGCCGAACTCCTCGACGAGCGGCACGCGTCCGAGCACGCCACCGCCACCGCCGCGCTGGCCGACCACTACCTGGCGACGGTGGCCCACGGCGCCGCCCTGCTGCAACCCGCCCCGGGCGCCACCGGTCCCACCGGCACCGGCTCCGGCGGCCCCGGCGGCCCGCCGTCGAGGTTCGGCGGCCGACGCGCCGCCCGGCCCCATCTGCCCACCGTCCGCTCGATCCTGGACTGGTTCCAGGCCGAGGAGCCCGCCGTCCGGGGCCTGGTCTCCGCCGCCTCCGAGAGCGGCGACCACGACCGCGCGTGGCGGCTCGCCTACCGCGCCGACGGCCTCTACTACAGCGTCGGACGCCGCCCGGACCGGCTGGCCTGCCTGCGGACCGGACTCGACGCGGCCGGGCGCACCGGCGATCCGGCCGCGGTGGCCGCGATGGAGGCCGTGACGGCCCGCGCCCTGAGCGGCCGCGGCCGGACGGTGGAGGCGCACCGGCTGGCCCTGCGGGCGGTCGACCGCAGTTCCGGTACCGACGACGCCGTCCGGGTGCAGGCGCTCACCGTGCTGGCCGTGACCACGGCGGCCGGCGGCCGACCCGACGAGGCGGTCCGACTGGGCGAGCGGGCGATCGCCCTGGCCGAGACGCACGGCCACGCCGAGCACGCCCCCTACGCGCTCAGCAACACCGCCGGCCTGTACGGCCTGGCCGGCGATCCGGCCCAGGCGCTGCGCCGCGCCCGGGAGGCCAGGGCCCTGCTCGCCGAGCACCCACTGGCCGTCTTCCACCTCTCCGCGATGATCAACGAGGCGCACGCCCTGCAACTGCTCGGCCGGTACGGAGACGCGGAGGAGGCCTGGCGGCAGACGGTGGAGCGCTGCCGGTTCGCCGGGGCCGTCCATCTGCACGCGGTGGCCGAACGCCACTTCGCCGACTTCCTGCTGGCGACCGGCCGCACCCCGGAGGCCGTCGGCACCCTGCGGGCGGCCCGCGGACTGTACGGGCGGCTCGGCGACACCGCGGTCGTCAGCGAGCTGGACCGGCGGCTGGCGGTGTTAGCCGGTTAGCCGGTCAGCCGGCCGAGGCGCGTCCGGACTCCGGGTCCCCCACCCCGGACTCCCCCGTCGAACCTACCGAGCCCGCCGAACCCTCCGACCCTGCCAGCTCGGCCGTCAGCATCGTGACGCCGTCCTCGCCGAAGCGGTGCAGCAGCAGCGCCACCCACTCCACGGCCTCCGCCCGCTCCCGCTCCGTCCACGCTCCCGCCGACGGGTGCTCGTCCACCACCAGGGCCTCCGCGACGAGCCGCAGCCCCTCCGGCGCCGCCGACGGCGGACCGCCCGGCCCCGGACCGGCCGCGGCCAGCCGCCGGGCGGCCGCGACCACCACCGCCCCCGCGGCCGGGGGCACCGCCCACCCGCCGCCGGCCGGTTCCGCGCCGCCGGGCCCCTCCTCGCCGGGCCGCTCAGCCGCGAGCCACCCCGCGACCAGCTCCCGGACTCCCGCCTCACCCATCGCTTCCGCCATGGCGGCCAGCTTGCCAGCACCGCGTCCCGAGGTCATCACTGTCACGGTGACGGATACGGCCCGCACCCCGCCGCGCGTTCACCGGGACCCCCGGCCCCTTCCGGCGCTGCCGCCCCGCTACGCCCCGACCACCCCGTCGATCGCCTCCCGCAGGAAGTCCGCGTGCCCGTTGTGCCGCGCGTACTCGTGGATCAGGTGCAGCATCACCAGCCGCAGCGAGACCTCCGCCTGCCAGCGCGCCTGGTACCCGGTGACGTCCAGCGACTCCGCCTCCCGCTCGATCCGCCGGGAGTGCTCCACCTCCACCTCCCAGGCCGCGAAGGCCTCGGCCCGGTCCGCCCCGTCCGCGTCGTAGGCGACCTGGAAGTCGCCCTCGGCGGACCACACCAGCGGGATGTCCTCCCCGTCGATGACCCGCCGGAACCAGGTCCGCTCGACCTCCGCCATGTGGCGCACCAGCCCGAGCAGGGTCAGCGTCGACGGCGGGCTCGACCGCAGCCGCAGCTGTTCGTCCGTCAGCCCGGCGCACTTCATCGCCAGCGTGGCCCGGTGGAAGTCCAGGAAGGCCCGCAGCATCTCGCGCTCGCCCCCGGTCAGCGGCGGGGCGATCCGCCCGTCCCCCGCGCCGTCCCCCGTACCAACACCCGTCCCTGCACCCGTACCCGTACTCATGACGCTCCCCGTCCCCGTCGGATCCGAACGATCGATCGGTGCCCAGTCTCCCAGGCCGCCCGCGGCACCCGCGCCGACCCCCACCCGCCCCTCCAGACCTGCTCCGTCCCTCCCGAAACCACTTCCTTCGGGTAGTTCCAGCACCGGCCGGTTTGGGTACGTACTGCGGCGCGCGCCCGCGGGAGGCCCGGACCACCGGCCCTCCCCCGCCCGCGCCGTCACCCCGGCCACCGCCTTCACCCGGCCGTCGCCACGACACACGAGGAGCCCGAGCGAGCCATGAGCCAGGACCGCATCCCAGGACCGGTACGCCAGACCTACGGCGCCGACGACCTGTCACAGGCCGCCTCCTTCGCGGGCGGATTCATCAACTTCGGCGACTGGAGCGGCATCCGCACCACCGACCCGACGACCGAGGACCGCGTCCGCAGCCAGGAGAACCTCTACCGCCGGGTGCTGCGCGCCTTCCCCGGGCCGGCCGAGTCGCTGCGGCTCGGCGAGGTGGGCTGCGGGCGCGGTCTGGGCGCGGCGCTCGCGCTCTGCGAGTTCCGCTTCGCCGCCGTCACCGGCGTCGACATCCACCCCGACCAGATCGAGCGCGCCCGCGCCGTCAACGCCAAGGCACTGGCGACGTTCCCGGACCGGCTCGGCTACACCCTGGGCTCCGCCGACGACCTGCCCTTCGCGGACGCCTCGCTGGACGGCCTGTACACGGTCGAGGCGGCCCAGCACTTCCGTGAGCTGACCGGCTTCGCCCAGGAGACGGCCCGGGTGCTGCGCCCCGGCGGCCGGCTGGTGGTGGCCACCTTCTTCGCCGCCGAGGGGCCCGATGTCGCCGAGCGGCTGAGCATCCTGCTCGGCAGCTTCGCCAACGGCCTGGACGTCGCCCACCCGCTGGCCGGCTTCGTCGCCGACCTCGGGGCGGCCGGCTTCGCCGAGGTCACCACCGAGTCCATCGGCACGGACGTCTGGCCCGGCCTCGACCGCTATCTCGAAGGCACCGTCCCGTCCGACCACTGGACCCGGAACTTCCTCAACACCTGGCGGGACGGCCTGCTCGACTACTACCTGCTCACCGCGAC
>NZ_JZWY01001178.1:0-4263 GCF_000966955.1 Streptomyces sp. NRRL S-495 | reverse complement strand
GCCTGAGCGGCCTTCCGCGTCTTCAGGGCCCGCAGGGCTCTTAGTGCACGTTTGTTTGCCGGCGGCGGGGTCCGACGGGGTCCTGGGTCGGCCTGGTTGATTCGCGCGGTCCCGGTGCCGTGGTTCAGCGGCCTGCCTTTGTTCTTCCAGAGTGCGTCGATCGATTGAGGGATACGAGAATGGGTGCCTCCGCACAGGGTCTGTGGGATCTGATGTCCGGCCAGCTGGGGGTCTGGTACGCGCAGCAGCTCGCGCCCGACAATCCGGCGTACAACATCGGTGACTGCACGGAGATCCGCGGCGAACTCGACGCGGACCTCTTCGTGCGTGCGCTGCGCCGTACGGTGCAGGAGGCGGAGGCTCTCCGGCTGCGCCTGTGTGTGGAGGGCGGTACGCCGCGGCAGTTCCTGGGGGAGGCCGGGGAGGTTCCGGTCCACGTGGCGGATCTGCGGGGGGAGGCCGATCCGCGTGCGGTGGCGCAGGAGTGGATCCAGGCCGATCTGGACACGCCGGTGGAGCTGGTGGGTGGGGCTCTGTCGGGACATGCGTTCTTCGTGCTCGGGTCGGACCACTACCTGTGGTACCAGCGTGCTCACCACATTGTTCTCGACGGTAACGGTCTGTCGCAGTTCGCTGAGCGGCTGTCCCAGGTGTACGGGGTGCTGCGGGCGGGTGGGGATCCGGCCGAGAGTGCTCTGCGGTCGGTGTCGGAGCTGATCGAGACCGACGAGGTCTACCGGGATTCGCAGGAGCGTGACCGGGACCGGCGGTTCTGGCTGGAGGCGTTCTCGGACCATGAGGAGGAGGCGGCGTCCGAGGCGCCGATGGGGCGGCACCTCGCCGGCCGGCCGCTGACCCACCAGCAGGATCTCGGAGTCGATGCGACCGCGCGGCTGCGGGCTGCCGCGAAGCGGCTTCGGGTCAGCTTCGCCGGTTTGGTGATCGCCGCGTCTGCCGTCTACCAGCACCGGTCCACCGGGGCGCAGGACGTCGTGCTCGGAGTGTCGGCCAGCGGCCGCACGAGCATGCGTGAGGTGGGTATCCCCGGCATGACCTCGAACATCATGCCGATCAGGCTCAGGGTCCGTCCGGGCATGTCCGTCGAGGAGCTCGCGCGGCAGACGCAGCGAGCGGTCCGGAGCGGTCTGCTTCACCAGCGCTACCAGTACCCGGACCTGCTCAGGGACCTGAAGCGGGTCGGCGGCACCCCGCTGTACGACATGATCGTCGACGTCATGGTGGCCGACCGCCGGATCGGGTTCGGCGACTGCGCGATCACCTGGACCGCCCTCTCCAGCGGGCCTGCCGAAGGCCTGAAGATCGACGTGTTCGGCAAGCCGGCCGAGGGCGGCGTGCAGACCCTCATCGAGATGAACCGCGAGCACTACGACGCCGAAGCGGCGGCGTCGGTGAGCCGCCGCTTCCTGGCCGTGCTGGACTGGCTCAGCAGCGCCGAGGCCACCGCCTCGGTCAGCACCGTCGACCTGCTCGACCCGGCTGAGCGCCGGCTGGTGCTGGAGACCTGGAACGACACCGCGGTACCCGGTGAGGCCCTGCCGGTACCGCAGCGGTTCGCGGCCCAGGTGGCCGCGACGCCGCAGGCGGTTGCCGTGGTGGCCGACGGCGTGGCGGTGTGCTACGCCGAACTGGACGCGCGAGCCAATCGGTTGGCGCACCACCTCGTCGCCCAGGGAGTCGGCGCGCAGTCGCTGGTGGGTCTGTGCCTGCCACGCGGCCTGCAGGCGATCGAGGCGATCCTGGCGGTGTGGAAGGCGGGGGCGGCGTACCTGCCGCTGGACCCGGCGTACCCGGCGCAGCGGCTCGGCCGGCTGCTGGCCGACAGCGGGGCCGGGCACGTGCTGGGCGAAGCGGCGCTGATCGGGGAGCTGGCGGCCCAGGACGTGCGCACGATCGCCCTGGATGACCCGGCGGTGCTGGCCGAGCTGATCGCACGACCCGACGGTTCGCCGGAACTCGACGTGATGGCCGACCAGTTGGCCTACGTGATCTACACCTCCGGCTCGACCGGCGAGCCCAAGGGCGTGGCTGTGACGCACCGCGGGCTCGCGAACTACGTGGCCTCGGTGCCGGGACAGGTCGGCTTCGGTGCGCCGGGCGGTAGGTATGCGCTGCTGCAGCCCACGGTGACGGACCTCGGCAACACCGTGGTGTTCGCGAGCCTGACGACCGGCGGTGAACTGCACGTCCTGCAGGAGGGTGCGGTGACGGATCCGTCAGCCGTCGCCCAGTACCTGGCGGAGAACCGCATCGACTTCGTGAAGGTGGTGCCCTCGCACCTGGCGGCGCTGGGCGCGGCAGCCGGCCTGGCCGCCCTGATGCCGGCCGGGGCGTTGGTGCTGGGCGGCGAGGCGGCGTCGCCGACGCTGGTCGCCGGACTGCTCGAAGTGGCGGGTGACCGTGGTGTGTTCAACCACTACGGGCCCACCGAGACGACCATCGGCGTGGTGGCCGGCCGCCTCGACCGGAAGTCGGCTGCCGCGGGTGCGGTGCCGCTCGGGGTGCCGGTGGCAAACACCCGTGCCTACGTGCTGGACGGGTCGCTGAGCCCCGTTCCGGTCGGCGTGGCGGGTGAGTTGTACGTGGCCGGTCCGCAGGTGGCGCGCGGGTACGTGGGGCGCGCCGGTCTGACCGCGCAGCGGTTCGTGGCCTGCCCGTTCGGCCCGGCCGGCGAGCGGATGTACGCGACCGGCGACCTGGTGCGCTGGACCACCGACGGTGAACTGGTGCACCTGGGCCGTACGGACGAGCAGGTGAAGGTGCGCGGCTACCGGGTGGAACCGGGTGAGGTGCAAGCGGTGCTGGCCGCGCACGAGTCGGTGGCACAGGCCGCCGTCGTCGTCCGCGAGGACTTCCCCGGCGACAAGCGCCTGATCGCCTACATCGTTCCCGCCGCCGCCGCTCGGACGGCTGACGCCGTGCGACTGAGTCAGCTCGTGCTCGTGTTCCTGGCCGAGCGGCTGCCGGGGTATCTGGTTCCCTCGGCGGTGGTGGTGCTGGACGCGCTGCCGTTGACGGCCAACGGAAAGCTGAACCGCGCCGGCCTGCCCGCTCCGGACTATCTGTCCTCCACCGCCGAGGCCGTCGGCCGCGGTCCGGCGACGGTGCACGAGGAGATCCTCTGCGGTGTGTTCGCGCAGGTGCTGGGAGTGGAGAGGGTCGGCGTCGACGACGACTTCTTCGCTCTGGGCGGCCACTCGCTGCTGGCGATCCGGCTGATCAGCCGGATCCGGACGGTCCTGAACGTCGAGCTGCCGATCCAGGTGTTCTTCGAGGTGCCGTCGCCGGCCGGGGTCGCGGCCTGGCTGGCCGAATCGGCGGTCGCCGAAGGGCGTGCGGCGCTGGTGCCGGCGGAGCGGCCGGAGCGGGTGCCGCTGTCGTTCGCGCAGCGCCGCCTGTGGTTCCTGGGGCAGCTGGAGGGTCCGAGCGTCACCTACAACGCCTCGGTGGCGCTGCGGCTGAGCGGAGAGTTGGACCAGCAGGCACTGGCGGCCGCGTTCACGGACGTGATCGGGCGGCACGAGGTGCTGCGCACGGTCCTTCCGGCGGTGGACGGTGAGCCGTATCAGCGTGTCCTGCCGGTGGAGGCGTGCGGGTTCGAGCTTGCGGTGGTCGAGGTGGCGTCGCAGGAGCTGGACGGGGCGGTGGCCGAGGCCGCGGGTTACGCGTTCGACCTGTCGGCGGAGATCCCGCTGCGGGCGACGGTGTTCGCGGTGGCGCCGCAGGAGCATGTGCTGGTGGTGCTGATGCACCACATCGCGGGTGACGGTTGGTCGACGGGCCCGATGCTGCGGGATGTGTCGGTGGCGTACGCGGCACGGTCGGGCGGTGCGGCGCCGGTGTGGGAGCCGCTGCCGGTGCAGTATGCGGACTACGCGTTGTGGCAGCGGGAGTTGCTCGGCGACGAGCAGAACCCGGACAGTGTGCTGTCCGGGCAGATGGCGTACTGGCGGGAGGCGTTGGCGGGGGCACCGGAGGAGTTGGAGCTGCCGACCGATCGCCGGCGCCCGGCGGTCGCCTCGTACCGTGGGCACGAGGTGCCGCTGGATGCCCCGGCCGAGTTGCATGCGCGGGTGCTGGAGGTGGCGCGTGAGCGGGGGGTGACCCTCTTCATGGTGCTGCAGGCGGCGTTGGCGGTCACCCTGAACCGGATCGGCGCGGGCGCGGACATCCCGATCGGGTCGCCGGTCGCCGGTCGCACCGACGAGGCGCTGAACGACCTGGTCGGGTTCTTCGTCAACACCT
>NZ_JZWY01001177.1:0-534 GCF_000966955.1 Streptomyces sp. NRRL S-495 | reverse complement strand
CGCACCGACGAGGCGCTGAACGACCTGGTCGGGTTCTTCGTCAACACCTTGGTGGTGCGGACCGACCTGTCCGGTGATCCGACCTTCGACGAGGTGCTGGAGCGGGTCCGGGAGGCCAGTCTCGGGGCGTTCGCGCACCAGGACGTGCCGTTCGAGAGGCTGGTCGAGGAGCTGTCGCCGACCCGGTCGATGGCACGCCACCCGCTGTTCCAGGTCGTGCTCACCCTGCAGAACACGGGGTCGGCCCGGCTGGAGCTGCCCGGTCTGCGCGCCGGACGGGTGCCGACCGGTCTGGTCCTCGGCAAGTTCGACCTGGACCTGAACCTGAGCGAGGCGTTCGACGCCGACGGCGCGCCGGCCGGCTTGCGGGGTGTGCTGCTGGCGGCGGCGGACCTGTTCGATGCGGAGACCGTGCGGCGGATCGCGGGCTGGTTGCTCCAGGTTCTGGAGACGGTGACGGCGCAGCCGGGAACGCGGTTGAGCGCCGTGGATGTGCTGGGCGCGGATGAGCGTCGCCTGCTCCTGGAGGAGTGG
>NZ_JZWY01001176.1:0-1147 GCF_000966955.1 Streptomyces sp. NRRL S-495 | reverse complement strand
TGCGGTGGCGGTGGTGTTCGAGGACGTCGAGCTGTCGTATGCGGAGTTGGATGCGCGCGCCAACCGGTTGGCGCGACTGCTGGTGGCGCGTGGTGTGGGTGCGGAGTCGGTGGTGGGGGTGTGTTTGGAGCGCGGCGCCGGGTTGGTGGTGGCGCTGCTGGCAGTGGTGAAGGCGGGGGGCGCGTATCTGCCGATCGATCCGGCGTATCCGGATGACCGGATCGGGTTCACGTTGGGTGATGCGGGTGCGCGTCTGGTGCTGACCTCTGCTGAGCTGGCGGGTCGCCTGGGTGGGTTCGGTGCGGAGGTGGCGGCGCTGGACGAGCCGTCGGTGGTGAGGGAGTTGGCGGCGCTGGATGGTGGGGCGGTGGAGTGTGCGGTGTCGCCGGGGCACCCGGCGTACGTGATCTACACGTCGGGGTCGACGGGTCGGCCCAAGGGTGTGGTGGTGTCGCACGGCAGTGTGACCGGGTTGTTCGCGCAGGCCGGGCCGCTGTTCGGCGGGTTCGGGGCGGACGATGTGTGGTCGTGCTTCCATTCGTTCGCGTTCGACTTCTCGGTGTGGGAGTTGTGGGGTGCGCTGCTGCACGGGGGTCGGGTGGTAGTGGTCCCGTACGGGGTCTCGCGCTCGCCGCAGGAGTTCCTGGCGCTGATCGAGCGCGAGCGGGTGACGGTGCTGAGTCAGACCCCGTCGGCGTTCTACCAGTTGGCGGCCGTGGAGGAGGAGCTTCCTGGGTCGGTGGCGTCGCTGCGTGCGGTGGTGTTCGGTGGCGAGGCGCTGGATCCGGGCCGGCTGAGCGACTGGTGGGCCCGTCATGGTGATCGTGGTCCGCGGTTGGTGAACATGTACGGCATCACCGAGACCACGGTGCATGTGACGTTCCGCGAGCTGTCCTCGGACGAGGGCGGGGCGGGCAGTGTGATCGGGCGCGGAATCCCGGGTCTGGGTGTCTTCGTGCTGGACGAGTTCCTGCGTCCGGTTCCGGTGGGCGTGACGGGTGAGATGTATGTGGCGGGTGGGCAGTTGGCCCGGGGGTATCTGGGTCGTCCGGGGTTGACCGGAGAGCGGTTCGTGGCGTCGCCGTTCGGGGTGCCGGGTGGGCGGTTGTACCGCACGGGTGACCGGGCGAAGTGGTCGGGCGACGGC
>NZ_JZWY01001175.1:0-1315 GCF_000966955.1 Streptomyces sp. NRRL S-495 | reverse complement strand
GCTGCCGGCGCCGCAGTACGCGGCGGGTGCGGGCCGGGCGCCGGCGACGGTGCAGGAGGAGCTCCTGTGCCAGGCGTTCGCGGAGATTCTGGGTCTGTCGGCGGTGGGGGTGGATGACGACTTCTTCACGCTGGGCGGACACTCGCTGCTGGCGATGCGGCTGCTGAGTCGGATCCGCTCGCTGCTGGGTGTGGAGTTGGCGGTCCGTGAGCTGTTCGAGGCGCCGACGCCGGCGAGTCTGGCGGGACGGCTCGGCCAGGCCCGTGAGGGCCGGTTGGCACTGCGTGCGACGGAGCGTCCGGAGCGGGTGCGGTTGTCGTTCGCGCAGCGCCGTTTGTGGTTCCTCGGCGAGTTGGAGGGCGCGAGCGCGACCTACAACACTCCGATGGCTCTGCGCTTGTCCGGCGAGGTGAACCGGGAGGCCCTCGCGGCGGCGCTGCGGGACGTCATCGGGCGGCACGAGGTGCTGCGGACGGTGTTCCCGGCAGTCGACGGCGAGCCGTACCAGCGGGTTCTCGGTGTGGAGGAGTGCGGGTTCGAGCTCTCGGCGGTCGAGGTGGCGTCGGAGGGGCTGGAGGACGCACTGGCCGAGGCGGGCCGGTATGCGTTCGACTTCTCGTCCGAGATTCCGTTGCGGGCGACGCTGTTCGCGGTGAGTCCGGTCGAGCATGTGCTGGTGGTGCTGTCGCACCACATCGCCATGGACGGCTGGTCGACTGCTCCGCTGATGCGGGATCTGTCGGCGGCGTATGCGGCGCGCTTGGGCGGCGTGGCTCCGGTGTGGGAGCCGCTGCCGGTGCAGTATGCGGATTTCGCCTTGTGGCAGCGGGAGTTGCTGGGTGACGAGAGCGATTCGTCGAGTGTGCTGTCGCGTCAGGTGGAGTACTGGCGCGAGGCGTTGGCGGGGGCTCCGGAGGAGTTGCCGCTGCCGTTCGATCGGCCGCGTCCGGCGGTTGCCTCGCACCGCGGTCACACCGTGGAGTTGGATGTTCCGGCCGAACTGCACGGGCGTTTGGTGGAGTTGGCGCGTGAGCGTGGGGTGACCGTGTTCATGGTGCTGCAGGCGGCTGTTGCGGTGACGCTCGGCCGGCTGGGTGCGGGGGCCGACATCCCGATCGGGTCGGCGATCGCCGGGCGTACGGACGAGGCGCTGAACGATCTGGTCGGGTGCTTCGTCAACACGGTTGTCGTGCGCACGGATCTCTCGGGGGACCCGACGTTCGAGGAGGTTCTCGGGCGGGTGCGCGAGACGGGGTTGAGCGCGCTGGAGAACCAGGACGTGCCGTTCGAGAAGCTGGTGGAGGAGTTGGCGCCG
>NZ_JZWY01001174.1:0-369 GCF_000966955.1 Streptomyces sp. NRRL S-495 | reverse complement strand
GAAGCTGGTGGAGGAGTTGGCGCCGGCGCGTTCGCTGGCCCGGCACCCGCTGTTCCAGGTCGTCCTGACCCTTCAGAACACCGGCTTGGTAGCGGACGGCGGTGTGCTGGACCTGCCTGGCCTGGGGGCGGAACCGCTGCTGTTGGGTCGGGCGATGGCGAAGTTCGACCTCGATGTGATCGTGGGTGAGGCGTTCGGTGCGCAGGGCGCGCCGGCGGGGATCCGGGGCATGCTGACTGCGGCGGCGGATCTGTTCGACGAGGGTGTCGCGGGTCGGGTCGCGGGCGCTCTGGTGCGGGTGCTGTCGGCGATGGCCGATGACCCGCAGGCCCGGGTCGACGCGGTGGATGTGCTGGGTGCGGACGAGCG
>NZ_JZWY01001173.1:0-2517 GCF_000966955.1 Streptomyces sp. NRRL S-495 | reverse complement strand
GCGGTGGATGTGCTGGGTGCGGACGAGCGTCGCCGGGTGCTGTCGGAGTGGAACGACACCACCGCGGTCGGAACCGGGTCGATGGTTCCGCAGGTGTTCGAGGCACAGGTGGCGCGGACGCCGGAGGCGGTGGCCGTGGTGTCCGCCGGTGCGTCGGTGTCGTACGCGGAGTTGGATGCGCGGGCGAACCGCCTTGCCCACTATCTGGTCAGCCAGGGTGTTGGCCCGGAGGCGGTGGTGGGGCTGGCGTTGCCGCGTGGCGTGGAGATGATCGCCGGGATTCTGGCGGTGTGGAAGGCGGGGGCGGGATACCTGCCGGTGGACATGTCCCAGCCGGCGGAGCGGGTCGCGTTCACGGTGAAGGACTCGCGGGCGCAGTTGGTGCTGACCACTGATGAGGTGCTGGAGGACCTGCCGTCGGTGGGTGTGCGTCTGGTGGCGGTGGACGGCACGTTGACGGCGATGCAGTTGGCGACGGCGCCGACCACCTCGCCCGGCGTGGCGGTGGATCCGCGGTCGCTGGCGTATGTCATCTACACCTCCGGTTCGACGGGTCGTCCGAAGGGCGTGGCCGTTACGCACGGGGGTCTGGCGAACTACGTGTCCTCGGTGCCGGCCCGGGTCGGTTTCGAGGGTGGTAGGTATGCGCTGTTGCAGGCGCAGGCGACCGACCTGGGGAACACGGTGCTGCTCGCGAGCCTGCTGTCGGGTGGTGAGCTGCATGTCCTGGACGAGGAGGCCGTCACCGATCCGCGTCTGGTCGCGGACTATCTGACCGAGCACGGGATCGACTTCCTGAAGGTGGTGCCCTCGCACCTGGCGGCGCTGGGTGCGGTGGGTGGTCTGGAGCGGGTGTTGCCGGGACGGTCGGTGGTGCTGGGCGGTGAGGCCGCCTCGCCGGCGTGGGTGGCGGAGCTGCTGGCGGCTGCCGGTGAGCGGGATGTGTTCAACCACTACGGTCCGACGGAGACCACGATCGGTGTGGCGACCACCCGTCTGACGTCGGGTGGGGTGGTGCCGGTGGGTTCGCCGGTGGCCAACACCCGCTTCTACGTGCTGGACGAGCGCCTCGACCCGGTGCCGGTGGGCGTGGCGGGTGAGTTGTACGTGGCGGGTGCGCAGCTGGCGCGCGGCTATGTGCGCCGTCCTGGCTTGACCGCGGAGCGGTTCGTGGCGTGCCCGTTCGGCAGCGGCACGGGGGTCCCGGAGCGGATGTACCGCACGGGTGACCGTGCGAAGTGGTCGGACGACGGCGAGATCGTGTTCCTGGGCCGTGCGGACGACCAGGTGAAGATCCGTGGTTTCCGGATCGAGCCGGGTGAGGTGGCCAGTGCCCTGACGGCTCACCCGCTGATCGCCCAGGCCGCCGTGATCGCCCGCGAGGACACCCCGGGGGACAAGCGCCTGGTCGCCTACGTGGTCGCGGACGACCCGGAGGATGTGGACGACACGCTCGCGGACGGGGTGCGGACCTTCGTCGCCGCCCGGTTGCCGGAGCACATGGTGCCCTCCGCCGTGGTGGCGCTGGACGCCCTGCCGCTGACGGGCAACGGGAAGTTGGACCGCGGGGCGCTGCCCTCGCCGGACTTCGCGTCGGTGGGCGGGGTGTCGAGCCGTGGGCCGGCGTCGGTGCAGGAGGAGATCCTGTGCCGGGCGTTCGCCGAGGTCCTCGGGTTGGAGAGCGTCGGCGTCGATGACGATTTCTTCGCGCTGGGTGGGCATTCGCTGCTGGCGGTGTCGTTGGTGGAGATGTTGCGGGCGCGTGGGGTCTCGGTGTCGGCGAAGGCGTTGTTCCAGACGTCGACCCCCGCGGGCCTGGCGGTCGAGGCGGGTTCGGAGCAGGTGGCCGTGCCGGCGAACCTCATCCCCGAGGACGCCACGGAGATCACCCCGGAGATGCTGCCGCTGGTGGAGCTGACCGAGGCCGAGCTCGGGTTGATCGTGGCGAAGGTGCCCGGTGGTGCCGCGAACGTCGCGGACGTCTACCCGCTGGCCCCGCTCCAGGAGGGCATCCTCTTCCACCACTTGATGAAGGCGGGGCGTGAGGGTGAGCGGGACGTGTATGCCGGGCCGACGGTGCTCGGGTTCGACTCCCGCACGCGGCTCGACTCGTTCCTGAACGCGCTGCAGCGGGTGATCGACCGGCACGACGTGTACCGCACGGCGATCGTGTGGGAGGGTCTGCGCGAGCCGGTCCAGGTCGTGGCCCGACACGCCGGGCTGCCGGTCCGGGAAGTCGTGCTGGATCCGCAGGGCGCCGACGTGGCGGAGCAGTTGCTGTCCATCGGCGGCGCCTGGATGGAACTGGACCGGGCCCCGCTGATGGACGTGCACATCGCCGCCGAACCGAACGGCGACGGCTGGCTGGCCCTGCTGCGCGTCCACCACCTGGTGCGGGACGACACAACGACGGACGCGCTGCTGGGGGAGGTGCGTGCCTTCCTGACCGGGCGGGGCGAGTCGCTGTCCAAGGGGCTGCCGTTCCGCGACTTCGTCGTCCAGGCCCGCCTCGGTACG
>NZ_JZWY01001172.1:0-600 GCF_000966955.1 Streptomyces sp. NRRL S-495 | reverse complement strand
CCTCACCGCCCACCCCGGGCTGCGCGGCGTCCTCCTGGAGCGCCCGCACGCCGTCGAGGCCGCCCGCCGCACCATGGCGGAGGCGGGCTGCGCCGACCGCTGCACCTACCGGGTCGGCGACTTCGCCGACGTCCCCGCCGGGGGCGACGTCTACCTGCTCTCCCGGGTGCTGCACGACTGGGACGACGACCGCTGCCGTGCCATCCTGCGCCACTGCGAGCGCGCGATGCCCGCGCACGCGGACCTGCTCATCGTCGAACGCCTGCTGCCCGCCGACGGATCCGCCTCCCTGGCGACCGCCTGGGACGTCCACATGATGTGCAACGTCGGCGGCCGCGAGCGCCGCGCCGACCACTACGCGGACCTCCTCGCCGCCGCCGGCCTCGACCTCCTCGCCCACACCCCCCTCCCGCTCGACGCCGCCCTCCTCCACGCCCGCAGGCCCGCCCGCCCGTAACACCCTCGGGACGTCGGGCGACGTCGGGCAGACGGGCGCCGGCCCGCACCACGCGGTGCAGGCCGGCGTCCGCCCGAACGGGCGGCATGGGCGGAAAGGCGTTCCCGCCGGTGGCGGCGATGATGTGCGGCGTGATCCTGCCA
>NZ_JZWY01001171.1:0-3026 GCF_000966955.1 Streptomyces sp. NRRL S-495 | reverse complement strand
GGCGTGATCCTGCCACGGGCGGTCCGTCCGCCGAAGGGGTCCGTCCCGGCGTTCGCGGCGGCGGAAGGGTTCGCCCGCGAAAGACGCTAGTCTGTCCGCCGCACCATCCATCTGATCATGCATTACACGGGGGTTCCTTCGTCATGCCCGTTTCCAGGAGACTGCTCGCCACGGCTCTGGTCGCGACCGCCACGTTCGGTCTGGCCGCCTGCGGTCCGGACAACTCGCCCGACCAGAGCGCCAAGGGCACCACCGCGCCGACCGCCGCCGCCACCGCGCCCGCCAGTGCGCCCGCGACCGCGCCCGCGACCAAGGGCGCCGCGCCGACCACCGCGCCCGCCGGGTCCGCCGCGTCCACCGCGCCCGCCTCCGACGAGCCGGAGGGCTTCTGCACCCACGTGCCGCTGCCCGCCGGCCAGAAGTGGATCTACCCGGTGAAGGGGACCAGCACCACCACCCTCACCTACCGGGACACCAAGGACGCCTGCGGCGTCAACGACGTGTCCTTCGAACCGGTCGGCGCCGACCGGACGGCGGCCTTCGTACCCACCGCCAAGGGGCACCTCAGCTCGGTGATGGCGGCCCCGAAGGACGTCGACCTGGCCGGTGTCGTCAAGCACATCAACGAGTGCCTCGCCTCCCCGCACAGCGAGAAGGGCTCCTACCCCTGCTCGGCGGGCGACTACAAGGTGGCCGTCGACGCCTCCGGCAAGGTCACCGAGCTCTGGGAGCGCGCCCACTCCTGACGGGTGGACAGCCGGGAACGACGAATGGGGAACCTCTTGACCGGACCGACCGCACGGGTCGCATCGGCGGTCCTGGCGCTGCTCGCCCTCACGGCGGGCTGCGCCTCGTCACCGACCTCGTCATCGTCCCCGGCCGCGCCCGCGCCCCCGGCTCCGTCCCCGGCCGCGAGCACGTCGGCCGGGGACGACCAGGCCGCCCCGGCACCCGGGGCGGCCTGGCGCCCGAGCGCCGCCCTGTCCGGGGAACGGCTCGCCGCCGCACTGCTGCCCGACGCCGACCTGCCGCCGGGCAGCACCGCCGAGGCCCCCGTCGTCGCGTCGACGGCCACCGCCCTGGACCCGAAGGCGGAGGCGGCCGCCCAGCAGCACCCCGAGTGCGCGCCGGTGCTCCGCGCGATGTTCGAGCGACCGGCCGAGTCCGTCCGCCGCTGGTACGTCACCGGGAACAACGTGCTCGCCAACCGGACCCAGATCGACGTGGCCGGGCTCGCCGACGGCCGGTCCCGGGAACGCTTCGAGGCGCTGCGGGCGGCGGTGACCGGGGGTGGTTGCACCGGCCTCCGGCTCGACAACGGCAACGGTGGCGTGCAGTTGACGGTCGAACCGGTCCCCTGGCCGGGCCTCGACGTGCCGGCCGTCGGCTTCCAGGTGCGGACCCCCACCGGGGCGGTCACCTCGGTCGGCGGATTCACCCGGGTGTACCTCTGGGCGGCCGTGGGCGACAACCGGGTGCTGTTCCTGACCGCCGACGACACCGCCCACGCCCCGTCCCTGCGCCCGGAGTTGGTCACGCCCCAGCTCCGGCGCCTGCTCGCCGCGGCGGACTGACCCCGGCGGCCGGGGCCGCCGTGCCCCGGCCGCCCGGGCGAGCGATTCGTTCAAGACGCGGCACTGACGCCACGTCAAGACTGCTGCCCATGAACGAACGCAGTTTCACCCCCGCCGCCGGACGCTTCGCGCCGGTCCGCCTCTACGACCCGGTGGTCGCCCTCACCCGGGAGCGGCTGTGGCGCAGCCTGGTCGCCATGCACGTCGCGCCCCGGCCGGAGGACGTGGTCGTCGACGTCGGGTGCGGCACCGGCTCGCTGGCGGTGCTCCTGAGCCGGGTCGAACCGCGCGCCACCGTGATCGGTGTCGACCCCGACCCGGAGGCCCTGGCGGTGGCCCGGCGCAAGGCCGCCGCCGCGGGTGCCGTCCCGGGCGGCACCCGCGGCGGCGGCACTCCGGAATGGCGGCTCGGCATGGGCGACGACGTGGCCGCGATCGTGGGCGCCGGGACGGCCGACACCGTCGTGTCCAGCCTCGTCCTGCACCAGTGCCCCGTGCCGATGAAGCGCGCCGTACTGGCCGCGATGCACGAGACGCTGCGCCCCGGCGGCAAGTTGGTGATCGCCGACTACGGCAAGCAGCGCACGGCCGCGATGCGGCTGGCGTTCCGGGTCGTGCAACTGGCCGACGGCAAGGCGGACACCCAGCCCAATGCCGACGGCGTCCTGCCCCGGCTGATCGCGGAGGCGGGCTTCGAGAATGTGCGGGAGAGCGAGACCGTCGCGACGCTGACCGGCTCCCTGTCGCTCTACGTGGCCAGTCGGCCCTGACCGCCAACGGGGCGCGGGGCCGGGTGCGGGGCCGGACGCAGGGCCGGGAGCACCGCGGAGGGCGTCAGCCCCGTCATCTCCCGCATCCGGCGGCCGAAGTGCGCCTGGTCGGCGAAGCCGCCGAGGAGGGCGGCCTCGGCCGGCGTGCTGCCCGCGCGCAGCGCGTCGGCCGCGCGGGCCAGTCGCCGCCAGATCCGCCACCGTGCCAGGGGCAGGCCCAACTGCTCCTGCGCCAGCGCCCGCAGGCGCTGCGGGGAGAGCCCGACCCGTGCGGCCAGACCGGCCAGCGGGAGGGCGTCGTAGTCGCCGGCGGCCTCCATCGCCGCGCGCAGCCGGGGGTCGACCCGGGCCGAGGGCAGCGCCCCGGCGGGGCGGACCTGTTCCTCCCGCAGGCCGCGCCACTGCGGCGCCACCGTGATGCCCCGGCCGCCGGGGGTCCGCAGCCGGTCGGCGAACGCGCAGTGCGGGTCGATGAAGTAGGTCACCAACTCCCGGACCGGCGTCATCCGGTGGCGCACCATCGGTGCCACCACCAGCGCGGCGCCGCGGTGCCGCACCCCGTCCCCGTCGGTGGCCGTCACCGTGGGCACGGGGTCGGCCGTGCCGGGCGCGAAGGCGACCTGGAAGGCCGCATGCCGGTGGGCGTGACTGTCCGCGAGCGGTCCCCGGTACAGCGCGTACC
>NZ_JZWY01001170.1:0-1844 GCF_000966955.1 Streptomyces sp. NRRL S-495 | reverse complement strand
AAGAGACAGCCCCGGTACAGCGCGTACCCCGCCCCGACGACCAACCGGGGCCCCGTCCCCTCGCCGTTCTCCACCCGGCCGATCCTGCCAGAGCCGGTCCGGCCGCGACACCGTCTCACGGCCGGTGGGGGACGCCGACGCCCCGTGGCGAAGGGCTAGCTCCCCGTCCGGGCCGGGCCGGGTCGCGCCCCGTTCGCGCGGGCGGGCGGGCGTGCCGTCCGCCCGGCGTCGGTCGGCCTCGGCGGCCGGTCCCACCTCCGAATTCCCGTCGGAGAGTCATCGATCTCCACGTAGAGTGCGGTCGCGAGGGCCTTGGCAGTTGTCGTCACGAACGAACCCACGAGGGCCCTCGCTCCATGCGCCCGAAGACTTCGGACCTGCTCGTCCGGCGCCGTTCCACGGACGGCCCGGCGGTACCGGAAGGATCCCGTGAACGCGACCGAACTGACAGCGAAGGCACCCTCGATCGCCGCCGCCATGGCCACCGCCGACGTGTCCCCCGGAATCCAGCCGGCCCAGACCCGCTACCGGGCCTCACTCGTCTCCGGCTGGGACATCCCGGCCGGAGCGTCGGTCCTGGAGATCGGCTGCGGACAGGGCGACACCACGGCGGTCCTCGCCGAGGCCGTCGGACCGCGGGGCCGGGTGGTCGCCGTCGACATCGCCGATCCCTCGTACGGTGCCCCGGTCACCCTGGGGCAGTCGGCGGAACACCTCAAGGCGACGCCGCTGGGCGCCCGCATCGATTTCCGCTTCGGCCTGGACGTCCTCGACGAGGCGGTCGCCTTTCCCGACGGCGGGTTCGACCACGTGGTGCTGGCGCACTGCTCCTGGTACTTCGGCTCCCTGGACCAGCTCGCGGCCACCCTGGTCCGGGTCCGCCGCTGGGCGCGGAACCTGTGCTTCGCCGAGTGGGACCTCGAACCCCGCTCTGCCGAACAACTTCCCCACCTGCTCGCCGTCCTGGTCCAAGGCCAGATCGAGGCGGGCGGCTCGCGGGGCGAGGGCAACGTGCGCACGCCGTTCTCGCGCGAGAGCCTGCTGCGGACCCTCGCGGCGACAGGCTGGAACCCCGCCCCGGCGCGAGCCGTCGACACGACCGACCTCCAGGACGGCGACTGGGAGGTGGACGCCTGCACGGCACTGCTCGACGACGCGCAGCGGATGACCCGGCTTCCGCGGACCGTGAGGGAGCTGGTGCTGAGCCAGGGCGACGTGCTCCGGTCCCTGGCGAAGCACCACGGCAACACGCCGCTGCCGGCCTACTCGCTGACCGCCTGCTGACCGCTCGCCGACCGCCCGACCGCCCGGCCGAGCGGCCGAGCGGTCGCGGCAGCGGCGGGCCGCTGCCGCGGCGTCGGTGCAGAGCCCGGTGGTCAGGTCGGCGGTCAGGTCGTCCTCGTCGTATCCCGAGATCGGTCAGGACGGCTCGGACAACGGCCGGCGCGAGCCCGAGGACCTGCTCGTCCGGGGGCGCCCGCCCGGACCGCGCCCGCTCCGGCCGCCACCACCAGGACCACCGCCAGGCACTGGGCCGCCGACAGTTCCTGCCCCAGCACCAGGAATCCGGCCAGCGCCCCGACCGCCGGGGCCAGCCCGGTCAGGACGGCGAAGGCGGGCGCGGACAGGCGGCGCAGTGCCAGCAGCTCCAGCGAGTACGGCAGTCCCGAGGACAGCAGCGCCACCGCCAGCCCGAGCCCCAGCACCCCGGGTTCCAGCAGGGTGGCGCCGGCCGAGCCGATCCCCAGCGGCAGGCTCATCAGCGCGGCCACCGTCATCGCCATCGCGAGCCCGTCCAACCGGGGGAAGCGCCGCCCCGCCCGGGCGCCGAGCAGGATGTAGGC
>NZ_JZWY01001169.1:0-5420 GCF_000966955.1 Streptomyces sp. NRRL S-495 | reverse complement strand
GGGTCGAGCCGGTCGAAGCCGTCCCGCCCGAGCAGCAGCACGCCCGCGAACGCCAGCCCCGCCCACAGCAGGCCGGCCGCCCGCCGGGCGGCGACGACCGACATCAGCAGCGGCCCGATCACTTCCAGGGCCACCGCCGGGCCGAGCGGGATCCGGTCGATCGCCTGGTAGAAGAGGATGTTCATCCCGCCGAGCGCGACTCCGTAGGCGCCCGCGACGGCCCAGTCCCTCCGGCCGTACCCGCGCAGCCGGGGCCGGCAGACGGCGAGCAGCAGGACGGCCGTGATCGTCACCCGCAGCGCGACCGTGCCCAGGGCGCCGGCCCGGGGGAACAGCAGGGCGGCGACGGCGGAGCCGAACTGCACCGAGAGGGTGCTCGCCAGCACCATGCCGACACCGGTGGCACTGCCCGCCCGGGCGGGCGCGGCCACCGTCCGGAAGGGCCTGCCGGTCCGCCGGAGGCCCGCCGCGAATTTCGGCGGTGCTCGTCATGCCCTCCACGCTAGGAATCCGCCCCCGGCGCGTGAAATGCCGATCCGACGGCGGTTATGCTCCCCAGGCATGACCATCGAGCTGCGCCACCTGCGCGCCTTCCTCGCCATCGCCGAGGAAGGGACGATCACCCGCGCCGCGGTCCGCCTGCACATCGGCCAGCCCGCCCTGTCCCGCACCCTGCGCCAGTTGGAGAACCACCTGGGCACCCGCCTGGTCGACCGCTCCACCCACCACCTGGAACTGACCGCCGCCGGCCGGGCCTTCCGGGACCGGGCCGCCGCCGCCCTCGCCGCCGTCGACGTCGCCCTCGACCCCCGCGCGCTGACCGTCCTCCCGCTGCGCCTCGGCCACCCCTGGCCGGCCCTCGGCGAGTACACCGTGCCCCTGCTGCGCCGCTGGGACCGGGAGCACCCGGGCCAGCCGCTCGAACTGCGCCGGATCGACGACCGCACCGCCGGCCTCGCCCGGGGCCGGTCCGATGTCGCCCTGCTGCGGGGCGAGGTCACCGAACCCGGGCTGGTCACAGAACTGCTGCTGGAGGAGGAGCGGGTGGCGGCCGTCCCCGCCGACAGCGAGCTCGCCGGGCGGGCCACCCTCACTCTCGCGGACCTCGCCGCCCGGCCGGTCGCACTGAACACGGTCGCCGGCACCACCACCCTCGACCTCTGGCCGGCCGGGGCCCGGCCCCCGGCGACGATCGAGGTCGACAACACCGACGAGTGGCTCACCGTCATCGCCGGGGGCCGCGCCGTCGGTGTCTCGACCGCGGCGACCCCCCGGTTGCACAGCCACCCGATGATCGCCTACCGGCCGCTCGCCGACGCCCCGCCGGTGCCGCTGTTCCTCGCCCGGCGTGCCGACACCCCGCCGCACCCGGCGGTGCCGGCCCTGGTCCGCCTGATCCGCGAGCTGCTGTCCGGCACCTGACCGGGGCCGGGGCGCGCCCCCCGTCGGCGCCCACTTCCGCCCCCGTCGGCCCGCGCCGCCGGACGGGTGGATTGCGGACGCCCGGGCGCGCGGCGGGAGCGGGCGCCGGACGGGGCGTCGAATACTCGCGCCGTGAGGCGGACGGCGGCGCCGCCGGATGCGGGCCGCGCCGCCCGGACGAGGGAGGATCCCGATGCATCGTCACGGCGCACCCCGGCGGACCGCCGCCGGGCCCGGCCGGACCACGCCCCGCCCGGTGTCGCGCGGCACCGCGCCCCTGCTGGCGGCCGGTCTGCTGCTGGGCGTCCCGCTGCTCGGCGGATGCACCTCGGCCTCCGGCGGCGATCCCGAACCCGCCCCCACGAGCCCGGCCTCCACGAGCCCCGCCTCCCCGTCCTCCGGCGGCGCTTCGACCACCTCGGCGTCCGCCCCGGCCACCGCACCGCCGCGGCAGCCCCCGGCCGAGCTGACCGAGGACCAGGTGAACGCCGCCGTGGCCCGGATCGACGGCTACGCGCAGAACGCCCTGGCGAAGACCGGGGTACCGGGGCTGGCCCTCGCCGTCGTGTACAAGGACAAGGTGATCCACGCCAAGGGCCTGGGCGTCCGCCAGCTCGGCAAGCCGGAGACGGTGGACCAGGACACGGTGTTCCAGCTCGCCTCGTTGTCCAAGCCGATCTCCTCGACCGTGGTCGCCGGGGTGGTCGGCCAGAAGGCGGTCAAGTGGGACGACCCGGTCACCGCCCACGATCCCGGCTTCGCCCTGGCCGACCCCTGGGTGAGCAGCCATGTGACGATCGCCGACCTGTTCGCCCACCGCAGCGGTCTGCCGGACCACGCCGGCGACCTGCTGGAGGACCTCGGCTACCAGCGCGACTACATCCTGCAGCACCTCCGGGAACACCAGCTGGCGCCGTTCCGCGCGAGCTACGCCTACACCAACTACGGCCTGACCGAGGCCGCCGTGGCCGTCGCCAAGGCCAAGGGCGCGGCCTGGGAGGATCTCGCGGCGGACGTGCTCTACAAGCCGCTGGGGATGAACTCCACCAGCTCCCTGCGCTCCGCCTACGACAGCGCGGCGAACAAGGCGACGCCGCACGTGCACGACGCCGCCGGCTGGCAGGTCAGCACCACCGAGAACCCCGACCCGCAGGCCCCGGCCGGCGGGGTGAGCTCCACCGTGCGGGACCTCGGCCGGTGGATGCGGCTGCAGCTCGCCGACGGCACCTTCGAGGGCAAGCAGATCGTCGACCCGGCGGGCCTGAACGAGACCCGGCTGCCGCAGAGCGTCTCCAGCCCGACCACCGTGCCCGCCGGCCGGACCGGCTTCTACGGCCTGGGCTGGAACGTCAGCTACGACGCCGAGGGCCGGCTGCGGCTGAACCACTCCGGCGCCTTCTCGCTGGGCGCGGCGACGGTGGTGACCCTGCTGCCGTCCGAGCAGTTGGGGATCGTGGTCCTGACCAACGGCCAGCCCACCGGCGTCCCCGAGGCGGTGGCCGAGGAGTTCTTCGACCTCGCCCAGAACGGCCACGAGACGGTCGACTGGCTGGGCTTCATGGGCAAGGTGGTGCCCGCCGCCGCCCAGAGCCAGACCTCGCCGACCGACTACGCCTCCCCACCGGCCGGAGCGGCCCCGGCGAAGCCGGACAGCGCCTACCTCGGCACGTACGGCAACGACTACTTCGGTCCGATGACGGTGAGCTCCGGGGACGGCGGCGGGCTGGTGATGAGCCTGGGGCCGGACAACCTGCGCTTCCCGCTCCAGCACTACAACGGCGACGTGTTCAGCTTCCGGACCCGGGGCGAGAACGCCGCCGGCCTGTCCGGGGTGACCTTCGCCGTGGGGGCGGACGGGAAGGCCGCCACCGTGGTCGTCGAGCAGTTCGACCACGACGGCCTCGGCACCTTCACCAGGAGCTGAGGCCGCATCACCCCGCCACCCAGGGGGGCGCTCAACTCGCCGACACATCAAGGGAATCGGGAATCGTGAACCGGTTCCGGGCCGGCGCCGGGCGCGGTACCCTGGCCGCCCCCGCGGCAGGCGCGGGGCGGCAACAGGGTGGCGGGTGGGGCAGTTGTCCTTGCAGGAGCGGTACGTGGCAACCATCGGGTGCCGGGTGAGCGTCCAGACCGATCTCGCCTCGACCACGGTCCGGTGGAGCCTCGGCTCCGGGGCGCCCGGCGGGCCGTCGCGGCCGAAGGAAGGCGACGAGGTGATGCCCTTCACCTGCCACCGCTGCCGGCGCACCATGAGCGTCACGGTGGAGAGCCTGGCCAAGGCCCGGCTGAAGAAGCGCGTCTACCTCGCGGTCGGCTGGCTGCTCCTGCTGTCCCTGTTGGTGACGGTCCCGATGCTGGTCCACCTGGGCGGCCAGACGTCCGACGAGAACGACGACAGCGGGGCGGCCGTGGTCGGCCTGCTCTTCCTGCTGAGCTTCCTGGGCTTCGTCCTCGGCTTCACCTTCGCCGCGCTCGGCCACAAGTACGAGGGCGTCAAGAAGCTCCGCTACATCCGGCCGGACGGCCGGGGGACGGTCTGGGTGAAGGGGCACCGGCTCTTCTGACCGGCCTTCCGATCGGCACGCGGCCGGGCGCGCGAGGTTCCTCGCGCGCCCGGCCGTCGGCGCCGCTAGAAGGCCGAGGTGTAGGCGGTGAAGAAGCGGGACGCGATCGGTGAGCCCGAGCCGTTGAAGCACAGCGGGAACAGGTTCACCGTGCCCGCGCTGCGGTTCCAGGGAGTGGCCAGCCCGCAGTAGTCCGGGCCGGGGCCGAAGGCCGTGACCTGGGCGGTGTCGGAAGGCACCGCGATGTTCGGCAGGTTGACGGTGTAGGGCACCGAACCGGTGAGGGTGTTGGTGGCCCCGGAGGAGTTGTAGTTGGCGCCCGGGGGGAGACCGCCGTTGAACCACAGGTGGCCGAAGGAGTTGGGCGGGAACGCCGGGCCGTGCACGGCCCGCTTCTCCGCGTAGCTCAGCGTCCAGCGGGTGTTGTACGGCGCGTTGGCCGCGTTGAAGCAGGCGACCACGACGGTCTGGCCGGTGGCCGAGGGCGACCAGTCGGCGACCTTGCAGCGGGCGCCGGCCGTCGCGTCCACGGCGGTGACCTCGAGGTTGCCGACCGGGGTGGCCTGGCCCAGGCCGGGCAGCCAGACCTTCCAGATGCCGGTGCCGCCGGGGCCCACCGTGTTGGTGCCGCCGGCCGAGTTGTACTGGGTGACCACCGACCCGGTGGGGTTGGCGAACACGTAGCCGTAGCTGCCGGCGGGCGGGGACGGCACGCCGCTGCTGGTGGTGTAGAGGACGGTGAACCGGGTGTCCTCGGGCGCGCCGCCCGGGCGGTAGCAGCCCACCGCGACGTCCTGGCCGGTGCCGGCGGTGCCCCAGCCCCGGACCTGGCACCAGCTGCCGGTGCGGCCGACGGCCGTCACGTGCGCGATGCCGCCGGGCCCGGCGATCAGCGGGAAGTGCACCACGTAGGACCCGGTGCCGACCTGGTCCACCTTCACCGGGTTGGTGGCCGGAGTGGGCCAACTGCCCCACTGGCGGCTGGGGTCGGGGACGTACCCCAGGGGCGGGGCCGGGTTGTCGAGGTAGGCGAAGCCCCAGCGGTCGGGCACCGCGGCACGGGCCGGGCCGGCCGCCGGGAGGCTGACGCCCACCAGGGCCGCCAGGACGGCGAGGACGAGGAGCAGGGCGCGGGCGGCGCCGACGGGTCTGACCGGTGGTGCGAAGGTACCGGCGTGCATGGGCATACCCCTTGGACGGTGAGGAATCACGGGTGGCCTGCGCGGTGCTGCCCGCACTGCTGCTCCGCCCTGGCTCCTCGGTGGGGCCGGCGCGCGGCGGCCGACGGGGCGACGGTCCCTCAGGGAGGACCGGTGCGGTCCGGCGTCGGCCGGCAGTGACGGGGTCGGGGGTCAGGCCCGACGGCGCTCACATCGTAGGGGCGTGCCGGGCGGTGGCACAGGCCCCCGGCACGGGCCGCCCGGTCCGCCG
>NZ_JZWY01001168.1:0-1476 GCF_000966955.1 Streptomyces sp. NRRL S-495 | reverse complement strand
CCTGCTGGTCGCCGCTGCCGCCTGGCTGCTGGCGGCCGGGTTCCTGCTGCCGTACGCCGAGATGGTGATCACCGCACTGCGGCCGGCGAGTGAACTGCGCGACGCCGGCTACCTGCCGTCCTCGTTCGAGTGGGCGAACTTCGTCGACGTGTGGCGCGAGTCCCACCTCGGCGACAACCTCCGCGTCACCCTGCTCGTCGCCGCCGGGTCCACCCTGCTCGTCCTGCTGGTCGCCGTCCCCGCCGCGTACTACACGGCCCGGGTGCGCTTCCGCGGCCGCAAACTGTTCCTGCTGCTGGTGCTGGTCACCCAGATGTTCCAGCCCACCTCCCTGCTGGTGGGCCTCTACCGCGAGTTCTACCAACTGGACATGCTGAACTCGGTGTGGACGCTGATCCTGTGCAACGCGGCCTTCAACCTGGCCTTCGCCATCTGGATCCTCACCGCCTACTTCGCCTCCATCCCGGTGGCGCTGGAGGAGTCCGCCATGATCGACGGGCTGGGCAGGGGAGGGGCGCTGCTGCGGATCACCCTGCCGCTCGCGATGCCAGGGGTCGTCACCGCGATGATCTTCACCTTCATCGCGGCCTGGAACGAGTTCGTCATGGGGCTGACCCTGTCCACGGTCCCGGAGAACCAGCCGCTGACGGTGGGCATCAACAGCTTCATCGGCAACTACACCGTCCAGTGGAACTTCCTGTTCGCCGGCTCGGTCATCGCCATCGTGCCGGTCGTCGTCCTCTTCGCGCTCATCGAGCGCAAGGTCGTCTCCGGCCTCACCGCGGGATCCGTGAAGTAGCCCCTCGTGAAGCAGGTCCCCGTGAAGCAGCCCTCCGTGAAGCAGGTCCCCGCGAAGTAGCCCCGGACCGCCCCCCCGAACGCCCGTCCTCCGGCCCCGAGCCAGGGGGACGGGCCCTTCGGCATGCCCGTTCCCCGGGTGCGGAAGCGGCCGAAGCTACGGCCGGGTAGGCCTTGACGCCCCGCTGGGCACCCTGACACCTTCGTGGTTGAAGCTGCTCGAAAAGCTCACTCTTGGAGCATCTGCGAGCGCCTTTCATGCTCTGTCGCACTGTCGGCTTCAGGTACTGCTGCCACAGGACGAGCAGCCTGCAGCGCAGCAGGGTCCCCGGCGCCGATCCCGGGCGACGCACCCCTCCGCCGCCGGCGCGTACCGCGCCCTCCCGGCCGCCCGCCGTCGAGCGGCTCCGGGCCTTCCCCCCACAGAAGGAGTCCATCATGCACCGGTTCCACCGACGGGGCCGAGGTCTTGTCGCGCTAGCCTCGGTCGCCCTCACCCTCCCGCTCACGGCCGCACTCTCGCCGGCCGCCGCCGCGACCACTCCCGCCGCGCCCACCTCCGCCCCGTACGCCCTGGTACCGCAACCGGTCTCGCAGCAGGCGGTGCCGGGCGCGGGGTTCACCCTCACTCCCAGGACCCGGATCGCCGTCCTCTCCAAGGACGCGGCGGCCCAGGGC
>NZ_JZWY01001167.1:0-988 GCF_000966955.1 Streptomyces sp. NRRL S-495 | reverse complement strand
GAGGCGCCGGACAAGGCGCTCGTCCTGGACCCCGGGGGCCCGGCCTCGCTGGGTGCCGAGGGGTACACCATCGCGTCCGGCAGGAACGGCGTCGTCGTCACGGCGCACGGAGCCCAGGGCCTGTTCCGCGGCGTGCAAACGCTGCGTCAGCTGCTGCCCGCCGCGGTCGAGTCCCGCACCAGGCAGTCCCGGACGTGGACGGTCGCGCCCGCGAAGGTCTCCGACGCGCCCCGCTACGAGTACCGCGGCGTGATGCTGGACGTCGCCCGCCGCTTCTTCCCCGTCGAGCAGGTCAAGCGCTACATCGACGAGGCTGCGGCCTACAAGATCAACAAGCTGCACCTGCACCTCACCGACGACCAGGGCTGGCGCATCGCCGTCGACGCCCTGCCCGACCTGACCAAGGTCGGCGCCAGCACCCAGAGCGGCTTCACCGGCGGCACCGACTGGTACTACACGGCGGCCGACTACAAGGAGATCGTCTCCTACGCGGCGTCCCGCTTCATGACCGTGGTCCCCGAGATCGACGGCCCCGGGCACACCATGGCCGCCCTGGCCTCGGTTCCCGAACTGAACTGCGACGACCGGGCGAAGGCCCCCTACTCCGGCTTCGAGGTCGGCATCAGCCTCTACTGTCTGAAGGACCAGAAGCACCAGGACGCGACGAAGAACTTTCTTCGGACCGTTGTCGACGCCGTGGCCGAACTCACCCCCGGCCCCTACGTCCATCTCGGCGGCGACGAGACCCCGCAGGCCACCCAGGGCGAGTACGACGCCTACGTCGAGGCGGCCGCCGACGCGACCACCGCGCGGAAGAAGACCGTGATCGGCTGGCACCAGCTCGGCCAGTCCCCCCTCCCCGCCGGCAGCCTGCTCCAGTACTGGGGCGAGGACAGCGACCGGGAGACCATCGGCACGGCGAGCGAGAAGCCGGGCATCACCCACCTCCGTCAGGGCGTCGCGCAGGGCGCCAAATACATCATGTCCC
>NZ_JZWY01001166.1:0-1535 GCF_000966955.1 Streptomyces sp. NRRL S-495 | reverse complement strand
ATACATCATGTCCCCGTCCGACCACGCCTATCTGGACATGAAGTACGACGTCTCCACCCCCTACGGCCTGAGCTGGTCCGGCTACGTGCCGGTGCAGCGTTCCTACGCCTGGGACCCCGAGACCGTCACCGGCAAGCTCGACGGCACCGGCGCCATCGTCCCGGCCGGGCAGATCGCCGGCGTCGAGGCCGCCCTCTGGGCCGACCGCGCCTACGAGGGCAGCAGCAACCTGCCGAACCCCGCCACCCGTTGGCCCTCGCCCCAGGAGTACGCCGACCACATGAGCTTCCCCCGGCTGCCCGCCGTCGCCGAGGTCGGTTGGACCCCGCAGTCCGGCCGCGACTGGACCGGTTTCCGCCAGCGGCTCGCCCAGCACGGTCAGCGCTGGACCGCCGCCGGTATCGGCTACCACGCCGCTCCGGGCGTCCCGTGGCCCGGCACGGTGCGCACGGTGGAGGGTGAGCACGTCATCGTGACGGGGGATGTCGACGGTGTAGCCCTGGAGAACGCCGGCTCCACCAACGACGGCACCGGCCTGGTGATGTGGGCACCCAACCGCGGCCCGAAGCAGACCTGGACCGTGTCCCCGCAGTCCGACGGCACCTACACCATGACCAACAAGGACTCCGGGAAGTGCGCCGAGGCGTCCGGGAGCGCCGTCGGCGCCACCGTGGTCCAGCGGACCTGCGACGCGGGCCGGACCGGCCAGCGCTGGAGGATCACGGCTCGCCCCGACGACGACCGGTACACCATCGCCTCGGCCGGCGGCCCGGTGCTCACCGCCGCCTCGGCGGCCAACGGCGCCGGGGTGACCCTGCAGCCCGACACCGGCTCCGCAGTGCAGACCTGGACCGTCGACTGACCGCTCCTGCCACAAGTAGCCCCCCGTCGCCCCTGCTCCGGACGCACGCCGTTCGGAGCAGGGGCGCACGTGTCGGCCACGCACTCCGGGGCGACACCGGCCGGCTTCTCGATCGAACAGGAAGCAACGAAAAACAACGCTCAAACATGACGATGTGTGGTCGGACGTATGCCCCTGGTGGATGATTCGGGCCTGATCGCCCCACTCCGCCTGTGAATCGGTCAGAAGCCTTGACACAACCGAACAGCGCTTTGAAACTCTCCATCACCCCGATTGTTTGCGCGAACATCAGCGACGGACGCGCTGTCGCCGACGGTCGGGGCCACCCCCACCCACGACGCACCCGCGATCGGTCCCCGCCGCCGCCCGGCCCGGGCGGAGGCGCCGGCACAGCCGCTGCCGCGCGGTCATCCGCACCTGCCGGATGCTCCGCCGCGCCACGGTCGGCCCGCGGGCGCGTCGTTGAACGAAGGACGAGAGTGGACATGCTGCGTTTGAGAACGGCAGTCGGCGGCGCCGTGCTGGCCCTGTGCGTCTCCCTGTTCCAGGGCGTCGGGCAGGCCGAGGCGGTTGCCGTGACGGTCACCAACGGGACCCAGTTCGTGGACACCGCGGGCAACCCGCTGCACGCCCACGGCGGCGGTGTGATCAAGGTCGGTGCGTACTACTACTG
>NZ_JZWY01001165.1:0-4310 GCF_000966955.1 Streptomyces sp. NRRL S-495 | reverse complement strand
AGGTCGGTGCGTACTACTACTGGTTCGGCGAGAACCGCAACGCCGACAACTCGTTCCGCTACGTCTCCGCGTACCGCTCGACCGACCTGAAGACCTGGGAGTTCCGCCGGCACGTGCTGACGCAGGCGACCGACCCGGAGCTGGCCGGCGCCAACATCGAGCGCCCCAAGGTGATGTACAACGCCGTCACCGGACAGTTCGTCATGTGGATGCACAAGGAAGGCAGCGCCACCGACTACAGCGAGGCCCGGGCGGCCGTCGCGGTCTCCGCCACCGTCGACGGCGACTACACCTGGCGCGGCAGCTTCCGTCCGGCGGGGGCGATGTCCCGGGACATCACCACCTACGTCGACGACGACGGCACCGGCTACATGGTCTCCGCCGCCAACGAGAACCGCGACCTGCACATCTACCGCCTCACCGCCGACTACACCGGCATCGACGCGCAGGTGCAGAGCCTGTGGAACGGCGAGTCCCGCGAGGCCCCGGCCCTGTTCAAGCGCAACGGTGTGTACTTCCTGCTGACCTCCGGAGCCACCGGCTGGGCCCCCAACCAGCAGAAGTACGCGACCGCCGGCAGCATCACCGGCACCTGGAGCGGACTGCGGGACGCCGGCGACGGGATCACCTACGCCAGCCAGACCGCCTTCGTCCTGCCGGTGGTCGGCAGCCAGGGGACCAGCTACCTCTACCTGGGACCAGCTACCTCTACCTGGGCGACCGCTGGGGCAACGCCACGGGCGGCACGGTCAACGACTCGCAGTACGTGTGGCTCCCGCTCGCCTTCCCCACCGACACCACCCTCACCCTGGGCTACTCGCCGCAGATCACCGTGAACGCGGCCACCGGCCGGATCACCCCGCTCAACGCCACCTGGCAGCAACTGGTCGGCCGGCAGAGCGGCAAGTGCGTCGACGTCGGCGAGTACTCCTTCGCCGAGTCGGCCCGGCTCCTCCAGTGGACCTGCGGCAACGGCGCCAACCAGAACTTCTTCCTGAAGGACCTCGGCACCGGCTACGCGCAGGTCATGGCCCGGCACAGCGGCAAGTGCCTGGACGTTCAGGGCGGGTCGACCGTCGACGGGGCCCTCGCCGTGCAGAACACCTGCACCGGTGCGCTGTCCCAGCAGTGGCAGGTCCAGCCGGTCGGCGACGGTTCCGGGAACGTCCGGCTGATCGCCCGGCACAGCGGCAGGTGCCTGGACGTCGTCAACCAGGCCACCAACGACGGCGCCGCGCTCGAACAGTGGGCCTGCAACGGCGGCACCAACCAGCAGTTCGGGCGCCGGACCGCCACGGTCTGACCCCGGGAGCACCGGACCGTCACGGTCCGACCCCGGGCGCGCCCCGCCCCACCGTCGTTCACGCCTCCCCACCGGCACGCCCCTCCCCCCACCCGAGGGGCGTGCCGTTCGCCTGCCCGCTCCCGTCCCCGGAGGACCGATGGCTCCCCGAACGAAGACCCGGCACCGCCCGGCCCGCAACGCCGGCCTGCTCGCGCCGCCGCAGTCGGCCGCGGCCGCCGAACCGGCCCCGTCCGCCCACCTCACCGTCCGGCTCGACCCCTCCTACCAGCAGCAGCCCTTCCAGGGTTGGGGCACCTCGCTGGGCTGGTTCGCCAACGTCACCGGAGGCTGGCCCGAGAACCTGCGCAACCGGCTGGCCGACGAGCTCTTCGGCGCCGAGGGCCTCGGCCTCACCGTCGCCCGCTACAACATCGGCGGCGGCGACAGCCCTGAAACCGTGCCGTACATGCGGCCCGGAGCGGCCGTTCCCGGCTACTGGAACCGTCCCGCGGAGCACGGTCCGCAGGCGGGCGGCCCGGACGGCGGGGCCGGGTCGGAGGACTGGTGGGACCCGGGGAACCCCGATCACTGGAACGCCGCCGCCGACGCCAACCAGCGCTGGTGGCTCACCGCCGCGAAGAGCCGCGGTGCGGACACCTTCGAGGCGTACTCCAACTCCGCCCCGTACTTCATGACCAACAGCGGCCTGGTCTCCGGCGCGGTCGACAGCCGGCAGGACAACCTCCGCCCCGACCAGTACGGCAGGTTCGCCGCCTACCTGGCCGGGGCCGTCAAGCGGGTGCAGGACTCCACCGGCGTCACCTTCGGCTCCCTGTCGCCGGTCAACGAGCCCGGTACGGGGTACTGGCGCGCCGGTGGTCCCCAGGAGGGCTCGCACTGGGAGCACGCCTCCCAGGCGCGGATGATCGGGAGCCTGCGCGGCGCGCTGGACGCGGCGGGCCTGGCCACGCCGGTGGCGGCGATGGACGAGACCGACCCGGTCATGTTCCGGGACGACTGGAACTCCTACCCGGCGGCGACCCGCTCGGCGATCGGCAAGCTCAACGTCCACACCTACGACCCGCAGGGCCGCGCCGGCGCCCGGGACATCGCCAAGGGCTCGGGCAAGCCGCTGTGGATGTCCGAGGTCGACCTCGGCGGCGGCGGACCGCAGGACTTCACCGACATGGACCCCGCCCTCGACCTCGCCGACCGCATCACGGGCGACCTCAAGGAGCTCGAACCCCGGGCCTGGGTGCTCTGGCAGGCCGTCGAGGACTACGAGAACATGACGCCCGCCCACGAGAACTCCAACTGGGGCCTCATCCAGGTCGACCTGACACCCGACGACCCGGGGGCCGAACCCGTTCGCAAGAACAAGAAGTACTGGGCGATGGCGAACTACACCAGGTTCGTCCGGCCCGGCGCCCGGGTCATCGCCACCGATTCCGCCACCACCCTCGCGGCCCTGCGGCCCGGCGGCGCGGGCACGGTGGTCGTCCACACCAACGACACCGGCGCGGCCCAGAACCTCACCCTCGACCTGGCCGGCTACCAGAAGCCGGGCACCGGCACCGCCGTCCAGCGGTACACCACAGACGCCACCAAGGACGTGCGGCGCGAGGCGGACCTGACCGTGACGGCCGCCGCCACGGTGACCACGACGGTCGGGCCCGGCTCGGTCACCACCTTCGTCCTGCCGGGCACGGTCGGTGTGAACGCCTCGACGGCGGTCACACCGGCCGGTGACGCCCGCCAACTGCTGAACGAGAACAGCGGCCTGGCCCTCGCGGCCGGACCCTCCGCCCAGGGCGGGCCCGTCCAGCGCACTCCCGACCCGGCCGACCCGGGGCAGCGGTGGAACGTCACCCGGGTCGGCGGCGGCTGGGACAGCACGGCGACCTACCGGATCAGCAACGCCGCCACGGGCAAGGCGCTGGCCGTGACCGAGGGCGCCCTCGGCTTCGCCGATCCCGGCAACGCGGCGAAGCAGCTGTGGATGCGCTCCACCACCGGCGACGGGCGCGGCACGTTCGTGAACAAGGCCGGCGGGCTCCTGCTGGACGTCGGCGAGGCGGCCCGGTGGGACGGGGCACCGGTGGGCGTCTGGCCCGCCACCGCCGGGAGCAACCAGTCGTGGTCGGTGCGCGGCGCGGGCACGGACGTGTGGCAGCCGGTGACGGTCCGGCGCAGCGGGCTGTGCGTGGAGGCCGTCGGGGGCACGGCCGCTGGGGGCGCGGAGGTCGGGGGCGCGGACGCCGCCGGTACCGCCGTCGTCCAGTCCGACTGCACCGGATCCGCGGCCCAGCAGTGGGCGCTGCGGGCGGGCGGCGCCGGTCAGGTGTCCGTGGTGGTGCGCTCCAGCGGGTTGTGCCTGGACGTGGCGGGCGAGTCCACGGCGGACGGTGCCCCGGTGGTGCAGTACGGGTGCAGCGGGGCGCGGAACCAGGAGTGGTCGGTCCGTCCCACCGGCGGCGGCTGGTCGGCCCTGGTGGCGCGGCACAGCGGCAAGTGCCTGGCCGTCGCGGCGAACGCCGTGGAGCCCGCGGCGGCGCTGGTGCAGGAGCCCTGTGGAGCGGGTGCCGGGCAGCGGTTCAGGATCGGCTGACCCGCCGGTGGCGGCGCGTGTCCCCTTCCGGCCTACGGCGGGGGGCACGCGCGTCCGTCGTGTGCGGTCAGGAGGTGCGTCCCGAGCGTCCCGCGCGACCGGTGCGCGGCGGTGCGGCCGTGCTGGCGCGGACGATCAGTTCGGGCCGGACCACCACCGCCGTGACGGGGGCGTCCTCGCTCGCCGGCGGATCGATCCGGTCGAGCAACCGGGCCACGCACTGGCGCCCGACCTCCTCGAAGTCCTGCCGCACCGTGGTCAGCGGGGGCACGAAGAAGGCCGCTTCGGGGATGTCGTCGAAGCCGACCACGCTGACGTCCTCCGGCACCCGGCGCCCGGCCTCGTGCAGGGCGCGCAGCAGGCCGAGCGCCAGCTGGTCGTTGGCGGCGAGGACGGCGGTGACGTCCGGCTGTGCGG
>NZ_JZWY01001164.1:0-2522 GCF_000966955.1 Streptomyces sp. NRRL S-495 | reverse complement strand
GATCGCGTAGCCGGACGCGGCGGTCCAGTCGCCGAAGTCGATCGGCGGCACGGGGGCTCCGGCCGCCTTCAGGGCGCCGTGCCAGGCGGCGGCCCGTCGGCGGGCGGCATAGGAGTTCTGCGGGCCGCCGATGTGCCGGACCGTCCGGTGCCCGAGGCCGAGCAGGTGCTGGACGGCGGCCGTGACGCCTGCCGCCTGGTCGGTGTCGACGGAGGTGTAGCGCCGGTCGGGATCGCCGTCCGCGACGACGACCGGCACGCCGGAGGTGATGTCGAAGCCGGGCCGGTCGAGGATCTGGGCCTCGATGACGGCGAGACCGTCGACGGCCTGGTCGGTGAGCAGCCGGACGGCGCGCTGGACGGCCTCCTCGGTCTCGTCCTCGATGCAGACCACGTGGACCGAGTAGCCCGCGGCCTGGGCGGCGCGGGAGATGGCGGCGAGGGTCCGGGCGTTGCCCTGCGCGGTGACGTCGAAGGTCACCACCCCGAGGGCGTGGAAGCGCCCGAGGGTGAGGGCCCGGGCCGCGCTGTTGCGCTGGTAGCCGAGCATCCGCATGGCGGACAGCACTCGCTCGCGGGTCTCGGGCTCGACGTTGGGCCGGTCGTTGGCGACCCGGGAGACCGTCTGCGAGGAGACTCCCGCGAGGGCCGCCACGTCGGCCTGGGACGCCGGGCGCCGGGCGGAACGCGCGGCAGTGCCGGGCTTCGCCGCGCTGTTCATACCGGCCCCTTCCCCTGATGTCTGCGCCGACATCGTAGCGGCCGTGATCAGCGGGCGGACCTGGCCGGAGGGAAGGGACCGGGGAGACGGGCCAGGGAGGAGCGGACCGGGGACACGTGGCCGCCCGCCCGCGCCCCGTCCGGCGCGGCGTCCCGGGGAGGAGCGGGACGCCGCGCCGGACGGGGTGCCGGGGCGGGGCGGGAGAGGAGCGTCGGTCAGGTCGTCGGGTCGGTCAGGCGGGGAGGCCGATGGGCCGTTCGCCGCTGCGGCGCTGCTGGATGACGACGGCGATGACCAGCAGGGAGCCCTGGGCGACGTTCTGCCAGAAGGAGTTGACGCCCTGGACGGTGAGGCCGTTCTCCAGACAGCCGAGGAGCGCGACGGCGAGCAGGGTGCCGCCGATGCCGCCCTTGCCGCCCTTGAGCGCGCAGCCGCCGAGGGCGGCGGCGGTGATGGCCTTGAGTTCGAGGCCCTCGCTGCCGGAGACGGGCTGGCCGCTTCCGGTGCGGGCGGTGAGCAGGACGCCGGCCACGGCGGCGACGACGCCGATCAGGCCGTAGACGGCGATCAGGTACTTGTTGATGCTGATGCCGGCGAGGCGGGCGGCGGTGTCGTTGCCGCCGATGGCGTAGATGTTGCGGCCGATGTCGGTGTACTTGAGGAGGACGTGGACGCCGAGGGCGACCAGGACGAGGATCCACACCATGACGGGCAGTCCGGCGATCTTGCCGCGGCCGAGGAAGACGAAGACGTCGTCGTTGAGGACGTAGCCCTGGGCGCGCCCGTCGGAAAGGAGTTGGGCGAGTCCCTTGTAGGCGGCGAGTCCGGCGAGGGTGGCGATGGTGGGGTTGACCCGGCCGTAGACGATGACCAGGCCGTTGACGATGCCGACGAGGACGCCGACGGCCAGGGCGGCGGCGATGCCGAGGTAGGGGTTGGACCCGGTGGAGGTGAAGGCCATCGCGCTGACCACGGAGGCGACGCCGGCCTGGGAGCCGACGGAGATGTCGAGGCCGCCGATGATGATGACCACGGTCTGGACGACGGCGAGCAGTCCGGTGATGGTGGCGGCCTCGGCGATGACCTGCATGTTGCCCAGGCTGAGGAAGTTGTCGTTGAGGGTGCCGAACAGGGCGAGCACGACGACGAGGGCGCCGATGAGGCTGAGGTTCTGGGCGCCGACGGAGGCGAGGATCCTGGTCGCGCCGCCGGAGGGGTGCGGCAGGTTCCCGCCGGCCTCGGTCGTGGGCGGGGTGCCGGTGGTGGTGCTCATGCGGATGCTCCAGGAGTGGGGACGGTGGCGATGTCGTCGGCCATGGCGAGGCTGAGGATGGCCTCCTCGGTGGCGTCGGCGCGGTCAAGTTCGCCGGTGACGCGGCCGTTCTGCATGACGAGGACGCGGTCGGCGAGGCCGAGGATCTCGGGGAGTTCGGAGGAGATGACGAGGACGGCGACGCCGTCGGCGGCGAGGTCGGCGATGATCCGGTAGATCTCGGCCTTGGCGCCGATGTCGATGCCGCGGGTGGGCTCGTCCAGGATGAGGACCTTGGGCCTGCGGGCGAGCCAGCGGGCGAGCACGACCTTCTGCTGGTTGCCGCCGGACAGTTTGCGGACCTCGTGCTCGATGGAGGGCGTGCGGACCCGCAGCCGGTCCGTGTACTCCTGGGCGAGTTCGCGCTCGGCGGCGCGCCTGACGAAGCGGAAGCGGCGCAACCGCTCCAGGACGACGGTGGAGGTGTTGTCGCGGATCGAGCGGTGCAGGAACAGGGCCTGGGCCTTGCGTTCCTCGGGGGCGAGGCCCA
>NZ_JZWY01001163.1:0-433 GCF_000966955.1 Streptomyces sp. NRRL S-495 | reverse complement strand
TCGGCCGGTCGCCGGCCAGGGCGAGGGCGAGTTCGGAGCGTCCGGCGCCGATGAGTCCGGCGAGGCCGACGACCTCGCCGGCGTGGATCCGCAGGCTGATGTCGTGGACGTCGTCGGTGGTGACGTTGCGGACGTCGAGGACGAGGCGGTCGGTGGCGACGCGGGTGCGGGAGAACATGGCGGACAGGTCGCGGCCGACCATGAGGCGCACGAGGTCGCCCTCGGTGGTGGTGGCGGCGTCCTGCACGCCGGCGAGGGCGCCGTCACGCAGGACGGCGATGCGGTCGGCGAGTTGGAAGATCTCCTGCATCCGGTGCGAGACGTAGACGACGGCGACGCCCTGGTCGCGCAGGCGGCGGATGAGGGCGAACAGGGCGTCGACCTCGTGCTCGGAGAGCGAGGAGGTCGGCTCGTCGAAGGCGATGACCTTGGC
>NZ_JZWY01001162.1:0-293 GCF_000966955.1 Streptomyces sp. NRRL S-495 | reverse complement strand
TGCGGGTGTCAGTTGCGAGCCGAGCAGATCGGGGTCGAGGACCTTGTCGAAGCCCAGGCGCTGCAGGTCGCCGGCGATGCGGCGGCGCAGTTCAGCGCGGTCCAGGCGACGGCCCGCGGCGCGGGGGAGGGCGCCGGCGTAGACGTTCTCGGCGACCGAGACGTGCGGGATGATCTCCGGTTCCTGCGGGATGATCCGGATCCCGGCGGCGCGGGCCTGGGCGGGGGAGGCGAGGTCGATGCGGCGGCCGTCGAGGACGACGTGGCCCTCGGTCGGCTGGTGGTCGCCGGTGA
>NZ_JZWY01001161.1:0-2438 GCF_000966955.1 Streptomyces sp. NRRL S-495 | reverse complement strand
GCAGGGTGGACTTGCCGGCGCCGTTCTCCCCCATGAGGGCGGTGACCTGACCGGCCGGGAAGTCGAGGGTGACTCCGCCGAGTGCCTGCACCGCGCCGAACCGCTTGGTCACCTGGTGCACGCCGGCGAATCCTGTCGCGCCCGGGCCGGTCGGTGGGCGCGGGTCGGTCGGTGGGCGCGGGCCGGGCGTCGGGTCGTGGGCTTTGCTCATGGAAGGTCCTCGGGAGGTCTGTCGGGGAGTGGGTGGAGCCGGTCGGGGCCGCGGGGAGTTGCGGCCGATCGCCTCCGGCCCCTGGTCAGGGCAGCTGAGGGGGCCGGAGGCGGGCCGGGTCGGCGCGGCGCGGGTACGACGACCGGTCTGGGGGCAGGTGTCAGCCGCAGGTGACGCCGGCGGACTTCCAGGTGGCCGCGTCGACCATGGTGGTGGGCGCGAACGCCTCCTTCGGGAACTCCTTGCCGTCCTTGAGCTTGTCGTACATGGTCTGGACGGCCAGGGCGCCGACGTCCTTGCCGTTGATGAACAGCGCGGCCTTCATGCCGGACGGCTTGCCGGAGCCCCAGTTCTTGCAGGCGAGGTAGGCGCCGATGCCGACGCCGATCACCCGGTCCGCCCCGATGCCGGCGTTCTCCAGCGCGGTGACGCCGCCCTGCACGTTCTCGTCGTTGCAGCCCCAGACGACCCAGTTCTTCACCCCGGGGTTGGCGGTGACCGTCGCGGCGATCTTGTCCTGGGCCCCGGTCGGCGTGTTGTCGGTGGCCACGTCGATGTTCTGGACGCCGGGCGCGGCGGCGCCGAATGCCTCCTTGGCGCCCTTCACCCGGTCGCCGCAGACCGTGACGTCCTGCTTCCACGCGGAGATGGTGCGGGTCTCGGCCGGGTTCCAGCCGGCCTTCTTGTACTCCTCGGCCGCGCGCTTGCCGACCTCACCACCCATCTGGGAACCCGAGAAGCCGATCCGCGGGACCAGGTTCTCCTTGGCGCACACCGACGGGTCGGGGCCGTTGGTGCAGATCTGGTCGTCCGAGGTCAGGAGCGCCAGCTTGGCGTCCTTCGCGGCCTGGACCACCTGCGGGCCGACCGCCGGGTCCGGCACCACGATGATCACGCCGTTGGTCTTCTGCGCGACGGCCGCCTGGACCTCGCTGATCGTCTTGTTGGCGTCGTTGCCCAGGTTCACCACCTTGAGGTCGACGCCCAGCTCGGCCGCCTTCGCCTTGGCGCCGGCGGCCTCGCCGACGAAGTACTCCTGGTCACCCTGCTTCTGCAGGTAGGTGATCGAGATCTTCCCGTCGACCGTGGCGACCGCGGCGTCCCCGCCGGAGGCGGCTTCCTTGCCGGTCGAACACGCGGTCGTCAGGCCGAGGCTGAGCAGCAGTCCCGCTGCGGCGACAGTACGGCTGGTGGTACGGAACATGGGGAGCTCCTTCGGGACCGCACCCGTGGACGGCAGGGTGCCGGGTGCGGTGGGGCGCAGGTACGTGGGGCCCGAGATGGTGGCGGGCCACGATCTGGAGGAAATGTGGCTGGTCGGGACTACGTTTGTCGGTGAACAGCAAAGCAAACACAATGCGTCAGAAACCAACAGACTTGAACGTAGTGGGGATATGACACCTCTGTTTCGGAAGTCACGTCAAGAGCACGTCGGTGTCGAGACCACCTTGTGACGTGCGGCACTCGACCGACCCCGCTGCAGTGCCGGGGCTGCACCGGAGTCGGCGGGGGCGGGGCCGGCCGTGGGCCGGCTTGTAACGCTTCGGTAAACCCGCGGGACGGTCCGGGGGTGCGCGACTCGTACCTCGGAGACCTGCGCGCGGACCGGCGGCAGGCCGCACGGAGAGCCCGCCCCGGAGTCCGAGGAGAACAGTGAGAGACCCCGCACCGTCCTGGAGTGCCTTCGTTCCCCGCGGCGAGCAGCCCCGGCGGGACCGACCCGCCCCGGCCGCCGACGCGGAGGACGGGCGATCGGGCGGAACGGGGTGGTTCGGCCCGGCGCCGGAGGAGGGCGAACCCACCATCGTCGTCCGGCGTCCCACGGCCCTCGTCCGCGCCGTACAGCCGTTCCCGACGGACCATCAGGAGGAGCCGGAGCAGAGGGAGATGGGCGGGCGGCCCTCCTCCCGGGCCGCGCTGTGGTGGACGCTGGTGGTCTCGGCCGCCGCCCTGGCGGGCGGTACGGCCGCTGCCGTCCAGTACGAAGGCACCCCCGGCCGGATCCTCCGGCCGGGGGCCTCGCCCCCGGCCGGCGCACCGGCCGGTGCGCCCGTGCCGACAGCCGGGAGTCCTTCCGGTGCGTCCGGTGCCGCCGTGCCCCGTCCGCCTGCCGGGGCCACGACGGCACCACCGCGGACGGGAGTTGCGGAGAGGGGCGGGAGCGCCGCCCCCGCCCCGGGCACCCCGGATCCGGTGAAGCCGAGCGGGGCCAGGTCCTCCCCGCCCG
>NZ_JZWY01001160.1:0-1292 GCF_000966955.1 Streptomyces sp. NRRL S-495 | reverse complement strand
CCCGTGCCCGGGGTGCCCGCCCCCACCGCTCCCGCCGCCCCCGGCGTGCCGCTGCCGGGCGGACGCTCCTCGTCCGAGCACTCCGACGGCCTCCGACCCACGCCCGACCGGGTGCCCGGGCCTGCCACGCCACCGCCGGCCACCGCGCGTCCGACGGAGGCGGCGACCTCGCCCGCCCCGAGCACCGGGGGCACGAACCGGCCCACCGTGCCGGTGCCGAGCACCCCCGGGTCCGGCCTGCCCGGCTCGGAGCCCCCGTCCGAGGTTCCGGCCCCGCCGCGGCAGCCGTAGTGCCGCACGGCCGGGCCGCCGCACGGCGCGGGCCCGCCGCGTTCCAGTAACGAATTCGCATCGCCGCAGGACGGGCGGGGACGCGGCGGCTCTCACCGGCAGACACCGAGACGGGTGTCGGAACTCCTCCTCGCCGGAAGGTGACCACGTTGTCCACCCCCCGCAGTCTGATCCTCGCGGGTGCCACCGCACTCGTCCTGTCGGCCGTCCCGGTCGGTGTGGCAGGCGCCACCGCCGATGCCGCTTCGGCCGGACCCTCGACCCCGGCGCTGCACCTGGACGTCCCGCTGCAGCGGGGCCTGGAGCCGACGGTGACCGGGGTCCCGCGGGAGTTCGAGGCGGGCGGCGCGGCCAAGGAGTTCACCGTGACCGTCAGCAACCCGACCGACCAGGACTTCGTGGCCTTCGCGCTGCTGAAGTTCAAGAACCAGGCCGGTGACCTCCGCGCCGCCGACCTCACGGTCGAGTACCGGCTTCCCGGCGGTTCCGCCTGGCTCCCCGGCTCCCCCGCCCCGGGCGGTGAGGGGGCGGACGGCAGCGTCCTGATGGTGCTCGGGGCCGGGGGCGGCGACGGCGTCTCCGACGACGCGCTGCTTGCGGTGCGGAAGGGTCGCAGCCTCGTGCTCAAGGTCCGTGCCTCGTTCTCGGCGAAGGCCCCGCGCGGCAAGGCCGGTGTCGCGCCGGTGACCTTCGCCGCGCGGCTCGACCCCAGGACCGGACAGCCGGTGGACCAGGGCAGCTACGGCTGCGCGTGCGCGGTGGGCTGCGCCGGGTTCCGGATCAAGGAGCCGGCCCCGCCGGCCCCGGTCCCCACCGCGGCTCCGTCGCGGACGGCCCCGCCCAAGTCCACGGCTACGCCTACGCCCACCGCCACCGCCACCGCCACTCCGTCGCGTCCGGCGACGGCCACGCCGACGCCCACGCCGACGGTCACCGCGACGCCCACCGTCACGCCCTCGATGTCGCCGACGCCCTCCACCACCCCGTCCCGCACCGCCACT
>NZ_JZWY01000166.1:0-3393 GCF_000966955.1 Streptomyces sp. NRRL S-495 | reverse complement strand
CAACACGTCCCGTCGCGACAGGCGGGTCGGGCCCGGCGGCCGGTGGTCAGTTCTCGCCGGGGAGGGTGACGGTGAAGTGGGCGCCGCCTTCGGGGCCGTGGCCCCGCAGGGCGATGGTGGCGCCGAGGCGTTCGGCGAGGCGTTGGGCGATGGCGAGGCCGAGGCCGGTGCCGGTGGGGCGGGTGGCGGCGTAGCGGTCGCGCAGGGTGCCGGGCTGGAAGGCGATGCGGACATCGTCCTCGGTGAGGCCGGGTCCGCCGTCACGGACCTGCAGTTCCGCCGCGCCGGTGGGGGTGCGCCGGAGCGCCAGCACGACGGGCGCGCCGGGCGGTGTGTGGCGGACGGCGTTGGCGAGGAGGCCGTCGAGGAGCTGGCGGACGCGGAAGGCGTCGGTGGTCGCGGTCACCGGTTCGTCGGGGCGCTCCAGACGCAGGTGCAGCCACTGCCGCCGGGCCTGCTGGGTCCAGGCCCGTGCGGTCTCCTGGACGAGGGCGTCGAGGTCGGTCCGTTCCCGGGTGATGCGGAAGTCGTCGGCGTCGAGGCGGGCGAGTTCGAGGAGGTCGGTGACGAAGCGCTCCAGGCGTCCGGTCTCGGTCAGGAGGATCCGCCCGACCTCTTCCTGCTGTCCGGGTTCGATCACGCCGTCGGCCAGGGCCTCGGCGTAGCCGCGCAACGCGGTGAGCGGCGTGCGGATCTCGTGGGAGACGGAGGTGAGGAACGCGCGCTGTCGGCCCTCGCTGTGTTCGAGGGCGGCGCCGAGGGTGTTGAGGGCGAGGGCGACCTCGCGGGCCTCGGTGGGACCGTGGACCGTGCAGTGCAGGCCGCGCTCGCCGGCGGCGAGCAGATCCGCCGGGCGAGGAGGGTGCCGGCCAGCGCCGCCCCGACCAGCCCGGCGATCAGGGGGAGGGTCAGACCGGCGCGGATCCGGTCGGCGGCGTCGTCGACCTCGGTGAAGGGCTGGGTGAGGACCACGGCACCGTCGCGTGCCGGGCGGCCCTCCACCAGGACCCGCGCGTCACCGAGTACGGCCGTGGTGGAGACGTCTCCGCCGGCCAGCAGGGCGTCCCGGTCCGCCGGGGTGACGGCAGCCGCCGACGGACCGGCCACCTGGCCGTCGGGGGCGATCACGGCGACCTGGACGCCGGTGGCGCCGGTCAGCCGCTGTGCCTGGTCGAGCAGCAGCACCGACAGGTTGGGGGCGACGGACAGCACGGCCGCCTGCCGGACCAGCCGTTCCCGGTACTGGGCCTCGGCATTGGAGCGGGCCGTCCGCCAGCCCGCGAACCCGGCCAGCAGTACCGCCACGGTCGCCACCACGGTGGCGAGCAGGACCAGGTTGCCGGTCAACGAACCACCAAACGCACGGGCGGGCCGGTGTCCACGGGCGGGCCGGTGCCCACGGGAGGGAAAGACTCTCACGGACTGCTCTCCTGGACGCTGTAGCCGACGCCGCGCACGGTGCGGATCGGACTGGCGTCGCCGAGTTTGGCGCGCAACTGGGAGATGTAGACGTCGACGACCCGGCTGTCGCGGTAGTCCGCGTACCCCCAGACCTGGGAGAGCAGCTGGTCGCGGCCGAAGACCTGGCCCGGCCGGGCCAGCAGGTGGGCGAGCAGGTTGAACTCGGTGGTGGTCAGCTCGACCGGCTCGCTGTCGCGGTGCACCGTGCGACGCAGCGGGTCCAGTCGCAGACGGCCGATGCTGTGCACACCGGTGGCCTGCGGCCCGGCCGCCCGGCGCAGTACCGCCTTGACGCGGGCGACCAGTTCGCGCGGTGAGAACGGCTTGGTGACGTAGTCGTCCGCGCCGAGCTCCAGGCCGAGGATCCGGTCGGCCTCCTCGTCGCGCGCGGTGACCAGGATCACCGGCGTCCAGTCGTCGGCGGCGCGCAGGCGGCGGCAGAACTCGGTGCCGTCCAGGCCGGGCAGGCCGATGTCGAGGACGACTGCGACCGGGCGCAGCCGCCGGACCGCTTCGAGGCCGGCCGCCCCGTCGCCCTCGGTGTGGACGCCGAAGCCCTCGCGGGCGAGGTAGAGGCGCTGGAGGTCGGCGATGTGGCGCTCGTCCTCCACGATCAGGACCAGGCCCTTGCTCGGTGTCATTGCCACTCTCCCGGCGCCCGGCGCCGCACAGTCCACCGGCCGTGGTCACAGTCCACCGGCGGTGGTCTTGAACTGCTCCGATGCTAACGCGCGGGCCGGGCCGGCCCCCGATGGCGGCCGTGATCCTTACATGCCCCGAACACAGGCCGAACCGTCTCCTTGCGCCACCGGTGCAGCCTGCTTCCGGTAGCGCCGCCCGGCGGTGCCGGAACGGAAGGGGGCTCGGTGGTCACGGACCCGAGAACGCTCGTACTCGTCGGCGCGGCCGTCACGGGCGTCCTGGTGACGGCCGTCTCCGCCCTCCTCGCCCGCACCCGCCCGGCCACGCCCCGCGCCGGAAGGCCCGGCCCGTCCGGCCCGTCGCGCTCACCGGGCCTGCCGGGTCCGCCGGCTCCCGACAGCTCCGAACTCTCCCGAGGACCACTATGACCCGCCGTACCGGACCAGCCCCCGCCCGGCCACCCGCCCGCCTCCGCCGACTCCTGCGCCCGGCCACCCGGCGCGGCCGTGTCCTGCGGGCCGTGGCGATACCCGTGACCGCCCTGCTGGTGCTCACCGCCGGGGCGGAGACCGTGGCAGGACACGTGCTGGAGAGCCGGATCGCCGACAGGACGGCGAAGGCCTTCGGCACCCGCGTCGAGGTCGACACCGGAAGCGGCCCGGCCCTCCTCAAGATCCTCGACCGGCACCTGGACCGCGTCACACTGAGCGCCGACAACGCCCGCCTCGGCGGCCTGAGCGGGGCCTCGGCTCGCATCACGCTGAACGACGTCCACCTCGGCAAGCCCGCACCCGGCGCGGCCGAGGTGTCGGCGGACATCATCGTCCCCGCCGACGCCCTGGCAGCCACCGTCCGGGACTCCGGCCAGAACCTGCCCGTCGGCACCGCGCGCACCGACCCGGCCACCGGGACGATCCAGCTCGGCCTGGGAGCCGGCGGCACGGGACAGCTCACGCTCAAGCCCGCACTCGTCGACGGCCGCGTGACCATCACCGCCACGGCCCTCCAGTTCCTCGGCCGGACCGTCGCCGGACCCCAGCTCGACCGGATCAACGAACGCCTCGCCACGAGGAAGAAGCCCACCGACTACCCCCTCGGCCTCAAGCCCACCGCTCTCGCCGTCACCCCGACGGGCCTCACCCTCCACCTCGCCGCCGGACCGACCACCCTCAACCACTCATGAACCGGGAACCTTCACCGCCCATGCCCCACGACGACCGCTCCGCGCCCGACACCTCCGCACCGAAGGCGGCCTCCGCGCCCGACACCCCCGCGTCCGGCCGCCGGAGC